>JAEWWQ010000388.1 GCA_023458855.1 Bacillota bacterium | reverse complement strand
GAGTAATTAAACTGTCCAGACTTTGCTGAAATGACTTTGAATCATAATTGCTGACTACAGAAAAATCAGTGACATATTCATTCAGGAAATACTCGACTGCCAGCTCAAAAATCTCATCCTTGGATTTAAAATAATGGTAAAACATGCCGACCTCGCCGCCGACTGTATTTAAAATATCACGTATCGAGGTCTTTTCATATCCATTTGTATAAAAGAGCTTTAGGGCGGCGGCAATCAATTCCTGTTTTCTTATTTCGGGTAACTTGACACTTCGTTTCATAATTTCAGACTCCTTCTAGACAGAAGAGTATTCTGTGTGTATAATAGTATACAGAATACTGTTCTGTCAAGCTTAAAATACGTTGGAGGTGTTTATGGATATTCATATCAAAAGTACTATTTTACTTACAAGGAATATAAACAAACTGGTAAAATTTTATGCTGAAATATTAGGTTTAAAACTAATCAATGAATATGAGACAGTGGCTTTTTTTAAGGATGGGCTTGTTATTCATGATTCTGATACCTATTTAAAATATATTAACAGGACAGCAGATACTGTTAATATGGATAAAGAATTAGTGTTCTATTTGGTGACTTCAGATATAGATAAAATACTTACAGTTTTAAATGAGAAAAAAATCCCTCTTATTCACAGTATTCAAATCCAGTCATGGGGAGAAAAATGTATTCGGCTATATGATCCAGATGGAAACATAGTTGAAATAGGGGATGGCAATCAGTCAGAATAGAATTTGAGCAAAGGACTTGACCTTCCCGTAGATGGAACCTTTAGAATGATATTATCATTATTCTAGGAGGATTTATTATGATACAAAATGTAATGGAAATTAGATGGAATGATTTGCAGGAAATGGATAAGAATAAAACAGTTCTGTTTATTGGAGCTGCTCCTATTGAGGAACATGGTAGACATTTGCCATTAGGCGTTGATGTTTATGAAACACAGTTTTGGATAGAAAATACTATAAAAAAACTGGAAAATGAATTTAGTGAATATACATTTATTACATTGCCTGTGATACCTTATGGGCATGCAGTTATGAATGGGTTTCCAGGTAATATACACCTATCTCAGAAATTGTTCTATGATTTAATACTTGCTACAATCCGTAATGTGGTTGAATGGGGAATTAAAAATGTCATTGTGATTTCAGGGCATGCTGATCCAAGGCATACAATTGCTATCGAGCAAGCCTGTGAAAGAATTAAAAATGAGAGTGGCGTGATTGCATTTTCCCCTATGGGAGCTGTTTTTTCAGGTAAAGTTTCTATGAAAACAGAAGACGCTATAGGTATGGAAAAGCATATGAAACAATTTTCAGACGATTTTCATGCAGGCTGGATTGAGACTTCAAATATGCTTGTAATCAGACCGGATCTTGTTCATGAAAATTACAGGGATCAGCCAGATATTAAGATTAATGGAAGAGATATGATTGTGCCTCAAGTAGTCAGTGCTGCAACAAAAGATTATGGACATCTTGGATATCCGAAGGAAGCTTCTAAAGAAATGGGAGAAAAACTTAATGAATTGACGATACAGATGCTTGTGCAATGCGCAACAGCCTATCTCAAAAGAACAGATTATGAGAGATATGAGCATCACCAATTATACAATATTCCCTCATTAAGGGTAAAGGAGGAAAATTAGATGTATAGTATTGGTCAGTTTTCTGTTATGTTTCAACTGAATAAAAAAACGTTAAGATACTATGATGATATTGGATTGTTTAAACCAGCTTTTGTTGATGAAAAAAATCAATACAGATATTATAAAGAAAACCAGATTGCTGTTATGAAAGAAATTATTCGGCTTAAAGATATTGGAATTCCTTTGGATTTGATTAGCAAAATATTAAACAGTCAAGACGATGCGCAGGAAACGGAATGCTATAACAAGCGTTTGCGTGAAATAGAAGAAGAGCAGCGTTTATTAGAAAGGCAAAAACACTTAATTTTGAATTATAAAAAAGGGAGTGAATATATAACTGATAAATCTTCTTTTAATATTGAAAAGGGATACTTTATTGAAAAAGGCCTTGTATACTATATGAGCGTAAATTGCGAAATGGAAGAGATACAAAAGAATATCGGACTGTTTTATGAAAACGCAAAAGGAATTTCCTTAAAAGGATCTCATATTTTTAAAATGAATATGGATGAGAACTCTCATAGCATTTCGGAAATATTTTCTTATACCTTTAACGAAAATAAGGAAAGAGTTCGAAATCAAGAGAAGGAATATTGTATTAAGGCTGAATGTACTGAAATAAGCTTGAAGGCTGAAGCGTATCAAGCATTATTTGAATATGCAGAAAAGAATAGCTTGTCAATTAAAAACATATACGAGAAATATAAAATGGAAGAAGGTAAAATGAGTGTAACAATAGTAACAAGTATTAAATATATTGACAATTAGAATTTAAGGCAATATTATATGTATAGATACTATACAGTATTGAATCTAAACAATTGAAGAGGGAAACAGATGAGAGATTATAGAGCAATATCAGCTTTGATGGAGCGTACAATTCATAAATATAATCAAACAGAAAATAAGCAAAGACATTATGGGACAGATTTAACATTTTCAAGGGTAGAAATACATACCATTGAAGCAATCGGAGAAATGGAAGACATTAATATTACTCGCCTGGCATCCTGTCAGGGGATTACAAAGGGTGCAGCCTCCCAGATGATTTATAAGTTAGTTGATAAAGGTGCGGTGAAAAAAAGTGTTTCTCCAAACTCAGATACAGAAGTGAGACTTGAGCTTACTGAGCTTGGACAAAAGGCATATGAAGGGCATAAAGAATTTCATAAGGCTTCTAACGAAAAACTTTTTATAATGCTTAGGGATATGCCGGATGAGTTATACAAAAAGATGGAAGAAATGCTTCATATGTTTGACGATATGCTGGATGAGAAATTGAAGGGTGATAAAGATGAAAAATAATTTTTTTGCCCATACAGTATAGCAACTATACTGTATACATACTAAATACTAAATACGAAAAGAGGAAATGATCATGGAAAATGAATCAAAGAAGTTGTTTTTATTAAAAGATGAAAAAGTGTCAACAGCACTTTTAAAGCTTGGAGTTCCCACGATGGTGGGCATGTTAATTGCTGCATTCCACAGCTTTGATCAGCAGTTTGTTTACTGGCGTAATGTATATTCTTTTTATATTACTGTTTATGACACCCATTCTTAAAAATCTGGGTGCAACACCAACGATACTACCGTATGCGCATCAATACGGTTATGTTTTCATTAGCAGTCTGCTGTTTAGTGTGTTTAATGTAACAGTCAATAATATTATAACCTCAGAAGGTGCATCAAGATTCAGTATGTTTGCAATGCTAATTGGCGGCATCCTTAATGCAGGCTTGGATCCTCTTATGATATATGGATTCCATATGGGAGTAATGGGGGCCGCAGTAGCAACATTGATAGCAAATATGGTTTCTACCACAAAAATAATTCCATTGTTATGAAAGTAGGGCAAGAAGCCCTTATTTTAAATAGTATTGTATTTGTAACGTTAGGCTTTCAACTGGTTTATGGTACCTTTTATCTGGCACTTGGAAAATCAAAACAAGGTGGTATCTTGAGCATAGCCGACAGGGAGTATTTTTTATTCCGCTTGTTTTGATTTTGCCTAGAATCTTTGGGGTGCAGGGTGTGCTATTTTCACAGCCCATTGCGGATATTGGTAATGTTCTTCTAACAGGAATGTTTGCGTATCGAATAAATTATAGAATGCAGGTGAAATAGATGGCTGTTTTATTAAATATAGTATTGTTTATTGGTAAATTTCTTATTGGAATGATAAGTGGTTCTCTGGCAATTACTGCTGATGCATGGAATAATCTCTTAGATGCTGGAAATGCAGTGATAGCTTTATTAGGAGTTAAAATTGCAGGATGCGGGAAGGGAGAAAAGCATCCTCTTGGTCATGGACGAATGGAATGGATGGTGAGCCTGTTCAGTTCAATGGTTGTGATGCTTGCTGGGTATGAATTAATACAAACATCTTGGGCGAGTATCAGGCATCCGAAAGATATAACAGTTAGTTTTGTAGTTTTCCTTATTCTAATCGTATCAATCATAGTAAAATTTTATATGTATTGCTATTATAGAAAAGCAGAGATCAGGGAAGATTCAGAGACAATGAAAGCGATGGCTGGTGTGGAATGATTGTTTCCATTTTCATCATTTATACGGGTTATTCTTCAATCAAGGAGACGGGGAAAAGGATTGTTGGGAAGGAAGATTTATGGTGGCGATGAAAATAGAGGTTTCTGAACAGGAAAATTTTGCATTAATAAAATGTATTCCTGAAGATATCTCTTATGCATTATATCAGGAGTTAGGGTGTGACAGTATGATTCAGATGAACTATCTGATCAGGGATGAAAATGAGGAACGGATATATTCTACAATAGTCGAAAAAATCAAGAAGATAGACGAAACAATTCCAGTTCAGAATTTCAGAATTGTGCAAGGTGAAAAATATAAGGTTATTCATGTTGATATCTGCTTACCAATGAAATTAGAAAAAAGAGAAAACGAAATTAGAGAAATAATTGAGGATACATTATACAAAATGAATCAAGAATATGAAATTATGATAAAGTTTAAAATTATGCATAACCATCGAGTGGATAGGAAAATAAGATAGAGAAAAAAAGAGCGACGCTTCTTTGAATAAGTGTCATTGACAGATATTCAGTAAACGCTTATAATGAATTTATACGAGGAGGCGGTAAATGAGAATATCAAAAGAACCAGAAGTCCGTAAACGTGAAATAGCAGATAGTGCCATGAGACTTTTCTGTGAAAAAGGTTATGAATCAACTTCTATGAAAGATATTGCAAAGGCAGTCAATGTAGTTCCAGGTCTTTGCTATAACTATTTCAAATCTAAATATGAATTATATGAATATGCCATAACTTTGTATGCAGATGAGTGTATTGCACCTCTAATTGAAATTTTGCAAGGCGAAGAAGAATCATTGGATACGTATTATGAAAAAATAGTGACTGTTTTTATCAGAAATGATGGAAAAGAAAAGTATCATGATTTTTTTCATGGGGATGGAAACCAATTATTTCACAAACAGTTAGAAATAGTAATGAATGAAAAGGTTCAGCCTTATATAGAAAATTTTATTGTCCGCCTGAACAAAAAGGGACAATTACGAGTTGAAGATCCTAGAAGTATATCAAAGTTTATTGTATATGGACAATCCCCGATCGTAAATGATGATTCCCTGACACCAGAAGAAAAAGCAGACAAAGTAATGTCGATCATCAAATTATTATTGAAATGATAGATACCTCGGTTCATATCCGAGGTAAAAAAATCACTATCGAATGAACAAGCATCAATGAACGAGATTCAATAGCGTTAAAATAAGAAACATAAAAAGGCCTAGTTAGGGAACGCAAAATGTCAAAATCATGGAGGAAAAATTTAAATGAATTTAGGTTATGAAAGCGTATCATTTTTGTATAAGCTAATTGATGAATTAGGCAATAATAGAGCATTTAGTTTTATTTATAAAAAGCATATCAACGAATTGGGATTTAAAGGAAATGAAACTGTTTTAGATTTTGGGAGTGGCTCAGGTGCAGGGTCAAGACATTTGGCAAAACTACTTAACAAATCCAATGGTTATTTAACTTGTGTGGATATATCAGAATACTGGATGGGAAAAGCCAAAAGGCGAATGAGACATTATGATAATGTTGATTTTTTGGTGGGCCAACTTCCAGAACTTCATTTGGGTGAAAAATCATTTGATATTATATATATTTTTTATGCATTACATGAGGTTCCAAAGAAATTAAGAAGTGGAATAGTAAGGGAATTTTTTAGAGTTTTGAAGAATCAAGGGAGATTACTTATTAAAGAACCACAAAGAGAAAATGATGGTATGCCAATAGATGAAATAGAAGAATTGATGATCAGTAATGGATTTTACAGGGAAAATTGTAAAGTCGTCAAGGGTGCATACAGTGCGGTTTACAAAAAAACTGCGTATAACATTATATAAGTGAATTTAGGAGAAACACAATGAAGAATGCGGCGTTAATTACAGGGGCAACCAGCGGACTTGGGTTGGCATACGCAAAGGAATATGCGAAAAAAGGGTACAATCTTATTATTACCGGAAGAAGAGAGGATAAGATTAAGGCAAATGCAAAAAGTATAGAAAATATGTATAACGTAACCGTTAAAGTAATTATAGTAGATCTGGCACATGAGCAAGGCTTAAATGATCTTCTTGATGAAATCAGGAATGATGAGATTGAAGTACTGGTTAATAATGCAGGATTTGGATTAAAGCCTATATTTTCGGAAGTTCCCAAAGAAGATATGGATCGCATTATGTTTTTACAAATGAACACAGTCGTTATTTTAACGCAGAACATTTTAAAGAAGATGTTAATTAGGAATAAGGGAACAATTATTAATATATCTTCCGATGGCGCTTTTGCAGTTATGCCAAGAAATGTTATATATTCTTCAACAAAATTATTCATTCTTAATTTTACAGAGGGACTTTATATGGAACTGATAGACTCTGATATTAATGTGCAAGTGGTATGCCCAGGTTTTATTGATTCGGATTTTCATGCAAGTGCAGGAATGAATGTTGTGAAGAAGAAAAAAGGATTTATGAAATTCATGGATCCAGAAGAAATTGTTAATTTGGCAATGAGAGATTTAAGGAAGGGGCAGATAGTATGTGTGCCAGGAGCAGATGCAAAGATAATCCGGATTATGGCTAATTTTCTTCCAAGAAAGTTGTTTTATAAAATTATAATCAATTTCACAAGAAAGAGAAATAAAAAATTGCACAGATAGCCCCAAAATCAGATTGAAAATAAATTACCTTCCAAGAAAGCTTTTATTACGTTTGCGGTTTCCATT
>JAEWWQ010000387.1 GCA_023458855.1 Bacillota bacterium | reverse complement strand
CCCTTGATGCATACTGCGGACTTTTGATTACCACCGGCTGGTTCAGTTTTGTTGCAAATCCTGAGTCTTCATGAATATACCTTCCGCCAATGTCGAATTCCAGAAGATATCCGCCTGTAATATCCGCTGGATCATTCGGTATCTCATATCCAATGGAAGTATCCGGGATAGAATTAGACTGTTCCAGGCTTTCCATACCGAACCGGTCATATTCGGATAACTCTTTTTCCGGATTTCTCTCTTCTGTCGCTTTCTCCAGATCGGGTATATTCACGCGCTCTTCATCCACTTCTACTTTTTCCGATATCTGGTAATTTCCCCAGTACCGCCCGTTCATATATAAATCAACAAATACCGTCTCCGGCGTATATTGCATATCCGATGCTGTTGCAAGCTGATACACAAAGTCATTTCTTAATAAAGATTCATCGAAGTAATTGGCTAACAATACCCACTTCTTAGCGGCTCCCATTCCATAGATATCTTCTTTTCCGGGAAACTTAATCTGATACCCGCGTTTATCGCTGGAATCCCATGTTGTATTGCCTCTTCCTGCAATTGACTCCACATCCCCATTATAAGTACATGTTCCATCAGCATCAAGGATAATAGCCTTTCCCGGCTCTTTGTGGTCTTTATCAATATCAATATAGCCAAGATTACCGGATTCTGTCTTCAGGAATATTGACCCCAGATTTTCCGACTGCATGACAACTACCCGGTATGGTTCGCTGCCTTCTCCTTCATCTATCAGATGCTCTCCCTGCGTAACAGAACAACATGTCCCATAGGCGACCGGTGTTCCATCCAGGCGCATTACATTCAGCCCATCATATTCCCACCGAATCCTGGTAAGATCCGCCGATGAGGGAAATAAAAAATAATATTTTTCGTCTGCCCCGTTATACCACCATTGAATTCTGACATTGGTATTCTCTTCCCCTGCAACATGTGTGTCATCCACAGGCAGAACAGCAATTACATAGCTTAACTGCTCTGACTCCCCAGGCTGCTCCTGATTGATGGTCTCTATCTCGTTCTTCTTTTCCATGTGACAGTAACATAGTAAAATACCTGCAAAGAAAATTCCTGCAAGCAATATAATAACAATCTGCTTTACTCTTGTTACATACACCATATCTTAATTCCCCTTATCTTATTATCACAAGTATTCTACTGCATCAGATGTTCTGCTGATATCGTATCATATAAATTCTCTGCAATTAATGCATGCCCTGTTTCATTTAAATGCCCTGAACCCGGACTTGTATTGAAAAATCCCCTATACAACACATGATTCCGATTATAATAATCGATATAAGTATCTCCCATATCAATAAATACAATCTGATTCCTGTCACACGCTTCCTGCAGGCATCTCATCCTCTCCGGATCCACTGTGTCAGTAATCGTTCCATCTGCCTCCATTCTGGTCGTTGTACTGAATAAGAGTATCACGTTCTTATCCCGGGCCTCTTTCCTTATTTTTTCTGCCGCATCCTCCAATAATTGCTGATACGAAGCATCTGTCCCCTGCGCAGTTACCGATAGCTTATCGCCTTCAACAGTTTCGTCTGCAGCGTCTGCTTCCTGTTTTCTTAGAAATGCTACAAAAGGAATTCTCTGCTCATTTTCGCTTATCTTTGTAATCTGATTATTGAGAACACGCGGCAATGGAAAAGCAGATATAAAATTTTTGGCTTTGTCAACCGTACTTAAGGAAGCCTGATAGGTATCATAATCAAAAGGCTGATACTCCGACTCATCTGCAATCGCTGTCCGCAGTTCCGACTCCTCCGGGAACCAGGACATCTCTATTACGACCATATCTGCCGTGTCGAACTTCTGCATGGCAGCATGAAAATGCCCAAGTACTTCATCCAGTCCGGCGGCATCCATCCCGGCATTATAGACATCCGTGGCTATCCCATCTGATGCTAATTTCTGTTCCAGCAGCTGACAATAGTTCTTGTCATTCGGGATACTTTTTGCCTGCGTATCAGAGGAGCCGAGACACAGAATATAGCTTTCCTTTGTATCCAGCTCATTCTCATTAAAGTATCCGTTCCCATCCGTATGCAGAATTGCAAACCCTTCTCTTCCCTCTACACAGATACTGTTCGGCTTGTGCAAGGCATCCGAGGAGTAATTATTGATAAAATATTTCTCAGGATGCCAGTAATTCATATATAGCAGCCCGTTAACAATTATACCGGCAAGCACTAATGATACCATATAGGCCGTTACCTGTTTTACTATGGTTCTCTTCTTTGTCCCCAAACCGGAAACCTCCTGTCACACATTGCCTAGAATTGAAAATAGATAAACGCTGTATCCCCAAAATAGGCAAACGATAATAATAATAACAACACAATATTAAAAATCAGCTTGGAAGAGAATTTACTCATATCCATGTTAATATAGAATCCATTTCCATTATTCTTCCGATATGCATATATCTGTGCCGCAAATACTAAAATAATATAGATAATTGAATATAGGAAGATATAATTCATCCCATCTGCCCATGTAAAAATTCTCTTTAATATTATAAATGCGGTAGTAAATGAATCAGAACGGAAAAAAACATACCCGATTACAATCAGGATATTGGTACGCACAATCCGAAGGAAATCGAAAATTCCTCCATTTCCGAAATGAATCTTTTTCGAAAATGTACGAATCGGTTTATCAAAAATCATGGCAAGAATCAATAAGATCCCGTAATACATGCCCCATGCTACAAATGTCCACGCTGCACCATGCCATAAGCCTGTTGCGAACCACACCACGAGAGCGCCGATTATAGAAGGCACTAATTTGGAAGCTTTCTTATGTCCCGAGGACTTAAGCCGGCTTGAAACTGCCTGGCACCATTCGCTTTTCTGCAACGGATACATCAGATAATCCCTGAACCAGGATCCGCAGGAAATATGCCATCTTCTCCAAAATTCCGGAATTCCTTTTGACAGATACGGTAAATTAAAGTTCTGACATAAGTCAAACCCAAATACCTTCGCCGTACCGATTGCCATATCACTATAGCCGGAAAAATCACAATATATCTGTAT
>JAEWWQ010000386.1 GCA_023458855.1 Bacillota bacterium | reverse complement strand
CTCCGCCGTCTGTTCCAGACTGATTCCTTCGGCATAATGCTCCCTGATATAATTAATGGCGCGCTTAATCGTATAGTTATGGATATCTTCTTTTTTCCCCTGTGTGCTTTCCAAAAATTGTGGGATCGCACGTAAGACTATTTCTATTTCTTTCCTGGTCCTCGCATCACCGATCTGCTTCATAAAGCACATATTCTGCATGTTCACAAACGATTGCCTGTCTATCTCCTGCAGTAAATTGGATATAAAGGACAGGAACCGTAAATAACCGTGTTTACAATTTTCAGGAGGTATTTTCTGTTTGCGCATATAGGCAAGGAAAGCTTCCATATCAGAATTATAATTCTGTATACTGCCATTACAAACAGACGACTTTATTCTGTTCTCCAGTTCTACAAGATATTCCTGGTCCTGCCTGCTGTCTGCCGCATATGCCCTGATTCTCTCTTCCGTGAATAATTGTGTACTCTCCATTACCATGGCATAGCTGACTAGCTCCTGTGCTCTTTGAAATCCTTTGTACAGATTATCTATTTTATTAAATTCAGTTACCGCAAAAGCAGGGACCTGTTCCGGTCTGCAGATACGAATCATTTTTCTGTAAAATGCTGTTCCAAATTCCTCCAGTGCCTGCCTGTCTCCTTGCACCAGGCACAATACTTCCTGCAATTTATCGATATTGGCGACCATGCAATCATGAATTTCGGTAAATTCTCTTATCGCAGTTATCCTGTCCCTAAATTCTTCTATATATTCCCCCGGCGCCATTCCTATATAACCCAGGTACAATTGAAAGTTTCCTGATTTATCATGCCATGCTTCCTGCTTTAACCTTGGTAAATATATCTGCTTAAAATCCTCTTCACTCCCAAGATAGCTGTCCCGCAACAGTGTATCTAAGCCAAGCGGAGACATTTGCTCCTCCTCCAGTGACTGCTCCACCCTCTCCAGTACTTCTTTTACATCCTCAACTCCTATCGGTTTCAGCAGATATTCATGGACACCCAGGTGAATAGCTTGTTTTGCATATTCAAATTCGGCATATCCTGTTAAAATAACCGCCTTGATCTTAAGATGATTTTTCCGGATTTTCTGCATCATGATAAGTCCATCCATCTCAGGCATGCGAATATCTGTAATGATCAGGTCAGGTTTCAGACGTAAAGCAAGTTCTAATCCTTCTTTCCCATTCCTGGCCTCTCCTATGATCTGATGCTTTGTCTCACTTTCAATTAATTTACCCATGCCAACGCGTATCATGACTTCGTCTTCTACAATTAGTATTCTCATCTAATTAACATCCTTATATCAGATTTTCTGTTTCTCTCTCTATTTCGGGATTCATTGGCAGCCTCAGGGTCACTACCGTTCCCAGATTTCTCATACTCTTGATATTCCATGCGGCCGCTTCTCCATAATACATATGTAATCTGGCAAATACATTATGAATGCCTATGTGTTCTCCATCTTCTTTAATGGCGCTCTCCCGGTTATTATACATCCGTACGCTGTCCTCCGGCATCCCGCGTCCGTTATCTTCAATAATAATACAGATGCTCTGTCCGTCCCGTATGATGTCGACGCTCAGATATCCGCCCTGTTCCATTCCATCAAATGCATGAATAATTACATTTTCAATGAACGGCTGTAGTAATAACTTATAGACTCTCTGTCCCCTTAGTTCATTTTCTACTGATATTTTATAGGTAAATGCTTCATTAAACCGGACCTGCTGTAAGCTGATATATTTATTCAGCCAGTCCTCCATCTCCTGAATCGTTACAAGCTGGTTACTCTTATTGATGCTATAGCGCAAGATAACTCCAAGATTCCTGAGCATATTACTGATCTCATATTCTCCTTTTTCTATTGCTTTCCAGTTAATGGAATCCAGTGTATTGTATAGAAAATGTGGATTTATCTGTGCTTCCAATGCCTTAATTTCTGCATTTTTCTGCTTATTGGTCGCTTCTTTTACTTCTGCGATCAGTTCCTTTACTTCCTGTGTCATAGTATTAAAATGATACGCGATCTGTCCTATCTCATCTTCACTTTCAACCGGTACATTCACCTCCAGATTACCTGCTTTTATCTGGTTCATCCCCTGTATTACTGTCGATATGGAATGTACGATCTTCCTTACCGTATACATAATAAGCAGACTTGCAAACAGTATGATCACCGTACTCAGCAATAGAAAAGAATTCTGCACTTCCCTGATATCCTTCAGCATATAATTTTTATCATACACGTAATAGAAATCCCAGCCTGTCCTGCTGTCATTGTACTCATTAATAGAGATATTCTTATTTTTCAGCAAACCGCTTAATTGAATAAACTTACGGACTGTTATTTCATTATCCAGCTGAATGCCCATGAACATAGATTTCGGATAGGAAATTACCTGTCTGTTTTCATTTGTAATAAAAGTGACGGCATACTCTTCCTGTGTATCATGGTTGATTTCCGTCTGACAGATATTATTTAATACATCTGCATTTACGCTCATGATTACCGTCGCTATCGTTCCTTTTTCCAAATCATCCAGATCAAATATTCTCTTTGATATATGAAAAAAGTAATTCTCTTTCCCCTCTTTTTCAAACTTCATGGTAGGTGAGATGACCATGCCAATCTTGTCTTTGGCATCCTCATAAGGCTGAATCTTACGCATATCCCTATAATCACTCCATAGCGTATCCATCGAAGACCCCGTCTGGTAATCATAGGTAATTGTAGTGCCATCCTTACAAATTACACTAATGCTCCGGACTCCCTTATCTCCAATATCATATTGTCTGAGCCGGTTAAATATCTGATTAAATGCTGCGGCCTTTCCACCAGCCGTTTCATCCATCAGAATGTTAATATTCGCACTGATATCCTCATCTACATAGATCTGGTACAAAAGATTCGTATATACTTCTAAAGTCAGTCCAACTCTTTCTGCCTTCTGATGCAGGTTATTGACTGTCAGCTCATTCACCTTTTGTGTCATGAATTGCACATTCTGCCGGTATGCTATTATCTGTGTCAGCAAAATAGGAATAAATACCCCCACAATAAAAGTAGCAAACATCTTTGTCCGGAACTTACAATTATTAAAATAACGAAGCAAAGTTTTTATCTTCATTCAATTCTCCCGAAATATTACAGATTTTAACTAAGTATAGCATAAAGTCAATTCAAATCTATCCACGTATAAGTAGATAGATTTAAGAAAGGTGGACTATTTTAATACTAATAAAAAAATTGATGCACAATATAGTTCAGTTGCTCATCAAACTATATTGTACATCAATATGCAAAGCCTTTTAAGAATTCGCTTCACTTTTTTTGATATTAGATATATAATTCCTGGTTTTGGTTATGAACTGGGTAATAAACGCCAGCAGAATAATGCCGCATGCGATAGCTCCTGCTTCCTCCAATGCCAGCTGTAAATAATGCATGGACTCTGCTGTCTGACCGAATAACAGATTATGCATCGTATAGTAAAGATTGCTCCCCGGAATCAGTGGAATCAGCATCGGTACTAATAAGATAATAACAGGAGTCTTAATAATACGGGCCGACAGTTCGGCTATTGCCGCGACTACAATCGTCGACAGTAACGTACTTATTACAGGATCGCTGTTTTGTATATAGGCAGACAGATAAACAATCCATGATACCGCACCGCCAAATGCAATAAAAAATATTTTTTTCCCTTTTGTATGAAAAAGAATTGCAAATCCAACAGAGCCTAAAGTTGCCATTATTACCTGTGTGATATAAGCCTGCATGATGTCAACCTCCTATCTGAATCAGCAATACTGCAAATCCCATCGCAATTGCAATTGCCTTCAAAACAGATTCTGTAATGCCAAGCATTCCTGATATAATGTCTCCGCTAATCATATCGCGTAAGGAACTGGTAAGTCCCAGGCCTGGAATCAGCAGCATTACATTTCCCATAACAATCTGGTCTATGGAGTGCCCGACTCCTATCCGCAATAACAGCATGACAACCATTCCCACTACTGCCGAACACATCATATTGAGAAAAAGGGCATTCATTTTTATCCGCTGCCCGATTCTGAGCATAAACCGCAATACAACTGCTGCAAGAGCCGACGCAAGCGCGTCCATATAATCTCCACCAAAAAAGACAGCAAAACTTGCCGCCACCATTGCATATGCAATTATGATCACATACTCGTTATATCCTTGTATCTGTTTAATTTTTTGAATTTCAGCTTCCACAAATTCGACGTCAGGCAGCTTGGCACACATTTTTCTGGATAAACAGTTCACCTGACTCACACGTTCCATATCAACTCTGACACTCTTGATACGTCTGGTCTGCGTAATAATATTTCCCGCCTCCGTATGCACAGTTAACACAATGCTTGAAGTAATGGTAAATACATCAACTCTTTGAAAATGATATGCGCTGCCGATTCTCATCAGCGTGTCCTCTATCCTGTTTACCTCTGCACCGGAGGTCAGCAAAATCTCACCCATATCCAGCATACAGGCAACTAATTTCTGATTATTCATTGATAAGACCTCTAATCCGCAGGAGGCTTGTACTTCCTGACTAGATTACCACATTAATATTTTTTCCATGATTTTTTTTCTGTTCTTCCTCAAAATCTCCGGAAGATGCATAGGTATCACTTTTCAGCCCAGTTTCACCCTGCACCGGTTCATCCTGCTCTGATTTATCCTGCCCTTTCTGCCCTTCTATATCCTTCTGACATTTTTCCAGAGCATCATGGAATTGATTTGTAATCGCATCTTGTGAAAAAGTGTCTCCACTCTCACATAATTTCAAACACATACTTATCTTATCCGTTACAATTTCCTGTGCTTCTTCCTTTGAGCCGGCATTTTTAATTTCCTCCTCCAATTGTTCCCGCTGTCTTTGAATCTGCACAACTTTTTGATACATATCAGGAGCATTTTTGGCAAGGTATTGCAATTCTGCCGGTGTCAACTTGTGCCCCGCCCTGAACTTAGATAAGATTTTCTTTAATTTACGATCAGAACCGTCCTCTGTCTTCTGAACTGTTTCATTTCGAAGTACTTTTGCTATTGCACTTCCTATATTACTTACATTACTCACATTACTTACATACATCTCAAATAATCTCCCCCGTCCAAACTAATATACCTTATATATCGACTCTTTCGGCTGGAAAATAATATGTAAATAGAATCTGCTCAGACAAATTTATTGAGATGCTGTGACAGCAGTCCAAATAATTCCTCTGTATTGACTGGTTTTGTAATATACGCATCCATACCTGCGTCCAGCGCCTGCTGCTTGTCCTCTTCGAATGCATTTGCAGATACCGCAAATATTGGTATGAATTTCGTATCTTTTCTTGGCAGTTCACGAATCTTCTGTGTCGCTTCATTCCCATCCATTACCGGCATTCGGATATCCATAAGTATCAGGTGATAGTAATTTTCTTCCGACGCTTCTACCATATCAACTGCCTGTTTTCCGTTCTTGGCCACTTCCACCAGGAATCCTTTCTTTTCCAGAATTCCTTTCTCCACTTCAATATTCAGTTTATTATCCTCTGCCAGCAGGATTCTTTTTCCTGTGAAACACTGTTCCTCCTGTTCCTTCATTTCCTGTTGCTTGCTAAAATCAAGGTATATTTTATCCAGGTCTTCAAAATCCTGTTCTATGGAAGAAGGTTCCAATGTCAGACATATCTTTCCATCTTCTATTTTTGACATGTCCAGCACCCTGTTAAATACTGCAATCAACTGACCGGTCGACGCACTTATCTTATCCAGATACTGTATTACCTTTTCTTTATCTTCAGCCACTGTTTTGGCAAGTGTTGTCATCCCCAGAATCTCATTCAGCGGCGTACGGATCTCATAAGATATATTGGAGGACAAAGAATATCTGACAGCCTCCTCTGCAATACCACTGTTTTCGCCCGGCTCAGATTGCGGATTATCTGACAGTTCAATCTTTTCATTTCCATTTTCTACGTTAATCATTGCGTAAGAAAGATGATGCTTTCTGGCATAGTCAATTGCAACCAGACAATTATGATACATTTTGAAGAAATTATTACTGACTTCATTCATGGAAAGTCCAATATGGACTTCCAGTGCCAGGTCTCCCATCTCATGAATATACATGCCCATAATTTCAGATACGATCTGCTCTGCCGCATGCTCAGCTTTCTTAGAATCCATAGTCATATCAAACACCATGAACTGCATACTGCCGGAGCGTATAAAATATGCCGCATCGGTATGATTACGTTTAATTACTTCCACGATATTTAAAAATACCGCATTCTCGACCATACTGCCATCAAGACTGGCCATTTTTTCAAATTCTTCTACCTGAATCAGCATCATCCCACAACTGTTCGCACCTGGAC
>JAEWWQ010000385.1 GCA_023458855.1 Bacillota bacterium | reverse complement strand
ATGCAATAGAACTGACCTGCATCATGATAAAATGCTTCCAGGTCCTGTGAACGGCAATTCATAAATTCCGGCCACTTCGGATGCAGCTGATTCTCCGAGATAACAACACATCTCTGCGGCGGGAAAGAAAAACGGACTACGGGCAATACACTATCGGCATGGTTTTCTTCCAACAGATGCATCGCTTCCTGCAACCTCGCAGCTGTAATAAATGGTGCTGTCGGGTAAATACAGCATGCAGAATCAAATGTCCTCTCTCTTAATTCATAGGTCTCTAAGACCTCTTGAATGACATCTGCTGTGGTCGCATAATCATTTGCTGTTTTATCAGTTCTGTAAAAAGGAATTTCTGCCCCTGCCTGTCTCGCAATACTGGCAATCTCCTCATCCTCCGTTGATACCATTACTTCTTCAAATAATCCAGACTGCAAAGCTGCTTCAATAGAATATTGGAGAATCGGTTTTCCCAAAAATAATTTAATATTCTTACGTGGAATTCTCTTACTTCCCCCACGCGCGGTAATAATTGCTACTCTCTTCATACACTGCTCTCTTCCGAAGAATGCTAAAGCATTTTTCCATTGCAAATTTTGCTGTTTTCGACAATCTTTGTGACTGCATGAATCACATCCTCCACATCCTTATCAGATAATGCATAATACAGTGGAAGACTCATTATCTCATGATACAGCTTCTCAGCCTTCGGGCAAAGTCCTCTCTTATATCCGAGGCGCTCATAATACGGGTGAAAATAAACCGGGATATAATGTACATTACAGCATATATTTTCGGCATTCATTGCTTCAAAAAATTCTTTTCTGTCAATTGTCAGCAACTCCGGTTTGATGCGAAGAATATAAAGATGTCTCGTCGTATCAGATTCCGGAACCTCTTGCTGTACCATAACTTCAGGAATCTTGGAGAATGCTTCATTGTATCTGGCTACGATTTCTTTTCTTCTGGCCCGGAACTTCTCTATCTTATCCAGCTGACTGGAAACCAGTGCTGCCTGAATATCTGTCATTCTATAATTCATACCCAGCTCTACCTGCTCATAATACCAGGCACCGTCTGGTTCATGTTCCATAAATTTCTCATCCCGTGTGATTCCATGCGCACGGTATAAAACTAACTTATCATAATATTCTTTACTGTTGGTCAGGACTGCTCCGCCCTCTCCACCAGTCACTGTCTTTACCGGGTGGAAGCTGAACGTGGTCATATCCGCAATAGAACCCACCATCCTGCCATCATACGCTGTTCCGATGGAATGTGCACTGTCTTCAATCAACACGATATTCTTTTCCCGGGTCAACTGTAACAGTGGATTTAATTCTGCTGCCTGTCCCGTAAAATCGACTGCTACGACTGCTTTCGTTTTTTCCGTCACTTTATCTGCTACAGAAGCCGGATCAATGTTATACGTATCTGGATCAATATCTGCAAAAACCGGTACTGCACCGCAATAGAGCGCACAGTTAGCTGAAGCTGCAAATGTAATCGGTGTCGTAATTACTTCATCCCCGGTCGTTACGCCTGCCGCCTGACATGCGATATGCAGTGCCGCAGTCCCGTTACTGCAGGCAACCGCATACTTTGCGCCTGTAAGTTTACATAATTTTTCTTCCAGCTTTGTTATCTGCGGGCCACAGGTCAGATAATCACTTACCAAGACTTCTGTCACTGCTTTTACATCTGCCTCATCGATATATTGATGCCCATAATATAACTTTGTGTCTCTGACCGGTGTCCCTCCGTTAATTGCTAACTTTTCCATATATAACTCCTGTCTACGATCTATGATCGTGTATAAATAATCTATATAGCCAAAGAAATGCAGTGCTTGCCTGCATTTCTTACGTTCCTTTTATTATTATTCTCTTATTTTTCAAGATCGACCTGTTTCAATAATTCTTTGATTTCTTCTACAGTTAACCACTCTTTATTCGTACCTGAACTATATGAAAATCCATCTTCTACTTTTTTTCCAGTAGGTGTCGGTGTCTTTTCTTTACTCCATACCATCTGCGGATATACGATAAAATGCTTTTCATATTCATAGGTCGTCATAGAATCTTCCACAGTAACCATGATCTCATGCAGTTTCTCGCCTTCGCGGATACCTACTTCCGGCATCTCACACCCCGGCATCATCGCCTGTGCAAGATCTGTAATCTTAAAGGAGGGAATCTTAGAGATAAATGTCTCTCCGCCTTTTGCTTCCTCCAGGGCTTTAATCACTAATTCAACGCCTTGCTGCAGACTGATCCAGAAACGTGTCATTCTATAATCTGTAATCGGCAGTTCTTTGCCGTCATTATTGATAATATTCTGGAAGAAAGGAATGACAGAGCCACGGCTTCCCGCAACGTTCCCATATCTGACAATTGAAAAACTGATATCCTTATGTCCCGCATAGGCATTGGCAGCAATAAATAATTTATCGGATACCAGCTTGGTACCGCCATATAAATTGACCGGATTAACTGCTTTGTCAGTAGATAGCGCAACTACCTTCTTAACACCTGAGTCAAGTGCTGCATCAATGACATTCTGAGCTCCGTGAATATTTGTCTTGATTGCCTCATTCGGATTATATTCACATGCCGGAACCTGTTTCATGGCTGCTGCATGAATTACATAATCAACACCTTCAAAAGCTCTCTGCAATCTTTCCTTATCTCTTACATCTCCAATAAAAAATCTAAGTTTTTCCGCATATTGCTTAAAATCATTTGCCATAATGAACTGCTTGAATTCATCCCGGGAATAAATGATAATCTTCTTCGGTTCATAGTGCTCCAATACATATTTTGTGAAACATTTTCCGAAAGAACCTGTTCCTCCGGTTATTAGAATTGTTTTATTATTTAACATATATTGCTCCTATCTGCATCCCAAGATACATTTAAAATCTGACGTGTGAAATTATACCACACTTAGACACGAAAAACAACACGCGTGGGTTTTCAGAATAGCTTCGCTCTCTGACGCATAAGGACCGACGTTTTTATAGGGTCCTTCATTGATCTTCATACCCATTCACCACTTACTTTTTGAATCTCACGGCCTTAGCGCATCCTGCGATAAAAAAATAGTAATTTGTAATAAACAAAAAAGAATAGGGTAGATTTTTTCAGGCAGCGAATGAATTTCCTCTGCTCTTTATTCACCAGTTCCTGATAATAGCGGTTCTGTTCGAACAAAGGAAATGTCTGTTTCATTTTCTTTGCCATCTTTCTAATAAATGCAATGTGCTTTGGCTGTTCTCCCTGCATATAAGAAAATAGTGTATTCACAAAATAAAGTTCTGTAAACCGGTATTCGATTTCTTCCCGGTATCTGTCCATCCATTCCTTTTTCTCGCAGGCTTCCAGAAATAACTGGGCCGCCTTCATTCTGTCTTCGCATCTTTCCTCACTGATAGAATGTACGGTAGAGGTATCATGCTGGTAATAGAAGTACAATGGTTCATTCACTTTTTCAAAGTGTTTGCAATGCATCATCCACAAAGGACTTGCACAATTATCTTCATAAAAAATATGTTCCGGGAACCACAGTTCATTTTCTACAATCATATTTCTTCGAAATATCTTAATTACCATACTGCCTGAGCGCATGAGCAATTTCCTGTACTGTTCTGTTCCCAGTACTCCAGTCTGGTCATCCGTATTGTTCTGTACGATCTTGCCGACTTTCATTGTATGCTCATTTACCAGATTGTAGTCACATCCGACCACATCAGCGCCTGTTTCTTCCGCCTTGTGCAATAACTTTTCATACATATCCGGAGTGATCCAGTCATCGCTGTCTATAAATCCGATCCATTCTCCTACTGCCGCCTTAATCCCAATATTTTTGGCCCCACCCTGACGCCGGTTCTCAGGCGATCGAATCGCTCGTACTACCCCCGGAAATTTTTGCTCATATTCCTGTAATACAGCAAAAGAATTATCCGTCGAAGCATCATCCACTGCGATAATCTCATAATCCGTTATCGTCTGCTTCACAAGAGAGTCCATACAATAATTTAGTTTTCCATCTCCTGCCATATTATATACAGGAACTATGATACTTAAGTTCATACTTTTCGCCTCATATATGTCTATCGAATCTAGTTTCATCTATCATACATCTTGTGAAAGAACAAATTTTTCCTCACCTTCATAGCCTTGATGTGTCTTTGAGTTTATGAAGTTCCAACGTGTACTGCCTTAGTCGTTACTGTGATACGCAAATGTACGGCTAGAACAAACACATCTGTGTTTGAGATAGACGAACATTTACGTATTACTGTAGAGACTACGGCAGAACACGGGAATTCATAATCTCAAAGACACTCACTGCCTACCGCTCACGATTCGCTTTTCCACCCTCTACGCGATAAATCATGTCGCATTTTTCAATGGTTTGTAATCTATGAGCAATAATAATTAATGTTTTTCTGCCATGGAAATGGTTGATGGAGTCCATGATTGCTGCTTCTGTGTCGTTATCGAGAGCGGAGGTGGCTTCATCCAGGATGAGGACTTCCGGATCATTATAGAGTGCTCTTGCGATACCGATTCTCTGTCTTTGTCCGCCGGAGAGACGGATACCACGTTCTCCGATGCTCGTCTCAAGTCCTTCCGGTAATCCTCTCACAAATTCGTCCAGCTGCGCTTCTTTTAATACTTCCCAGATGCGTTTTTCGTTGATTTTTTCTTCCGGAACACCAAAGGCTACATTCTTACGAATGGAATCATCCAGCATAAATATCATCTGCGGAATATACCCAATATTTTTGAGCCATGCTCTGTACTGTGTTGCCACATCAATACCATCTGCATAAATGGTTCCTTCCCGCAACTGCAATAATCCTAACAGGATATCCACAACTGTGGTCTTTCCTGCACCCGAACTTCCTACAACACCGACTGCTGCACCAATCGGAATTTCCATTTCGGCATGATCAAAGATAAGTACCTCCGTATTCGGATACGCATAAGTAATGTTTTCTAACCGGATCTTCTCTTTCATATCTAATTTGGCATCTGTATCTTTTGCAAAACTCATGTCCACATTATTATCACTGATCTCACTCTGCAGATTATCACTGACCCCTAAGAAGAATGGTTCAAAATAAGCCATGGAGGTCAATTGATTATTAATGCGGTTCGCACAAGGCATCAGCCTGACTGCTGCCATTGCAAATACAGAAATCGTCTGCAGCATGGAACTCATCGGCGTTCCATTCAGAATCAGAAACAGCATATATCCTACCATACCGATAATACATACTGTCTCAATCAACAGTCTCGGCGTGTTGTTATAAATACTGTATTTTTGTACGGCATCCACATATCCTTTTCCGCATTTTACATACTCATCAATAAAGTATTGCTCTTTTCCCGCAATCTTAACTTCTTTGATTCCGGTCACCGTCTGTGAGATCCATTTAAATAACCCACTGTAATAATCCTGATTATCTGCTCCTGCTTTCTGCATGATCGGCTTGATAACGATTTTAATGACGTATAATGTAATCAATAGCAACGCCGCGATTACAAAAGTCATTTTTGCATCTACAATCAGTAAAATAGTACCCAGGAAAATAAAGATGATAATTTCAGATGTCAGCTGCAGCACTGCCAAGATCAGTGCATACATATTATTTACATCTGAAGTGATGCTTCTCTGTATGACAGCCGTGTCACTATTTAAATAGAATTCATATCCCCGGCGCAGATAATTTTTCATCATGCGTTCTGAGGTACGGAACTGATTGGTATAAATAAATCGATATAACATCTTTTGCTGCCAGAACAAAAATATATTTTTGAATACAAAAGCTCCGATCAGGGACAGCATGACAAAAATCGTGAGCTGGCTGCTGTCCGTCATATGAAGAGCATCATAGAGCATACGCATATATTTATTACTGTTCACTGCATCCGGTGTAATTACAATCGTAATGACCGGAATGACAAGAGAGATACTGGCTGTCTCCAGCACCGCACCAATCAGCATATTGATGAGCAATACAATCATCTTTCCTTTTTGCTTTTTATCTAATAATACATTAATCTTTTTTAATATTTTCATCATATTTGACGGTATCCTTTTTACTTCTTTTTATTCGGTATCCAAGGCTGAATTGTAACACTAAATCTGATCATTGTATCTATGAATTTTCGGATCCTCATACCTGTCCATAAAGTCTTCCCCCAGGAATATTTTCTCATCTACGAATTCCATTGAATAAATCGCCTGTGTAAATACGGAAATTGCTTTATGGAAATGCACGCCTGCAATCAGATTCATGACTTCAAGCGGAAATTTTCCCTTTATGATGATCTGATCCGGGAATTCCTTCTCATAGTCAAGAATATCTCTTGGGTGTGTTTTTATAAAAACACGGCATCCCTGACAGTATTCTTCTATAATGTCCTCAAATATCTGTTTTCGTACATCCAGAGCGCAGAGAGGTTCCGTCAGTATCATTACATTCTGCGTATTCGTATCTTCTGTTGCCTCGGCGATCTGTGCGAGCAATACCTCCGCATCCTGAATAAATGCACGTACCATCAGTTTCTTTGCTTCTGAATCAAGTGCCTCCTCCAATGGCCTCCGCGGCACTACCACGTATTTAGGGCAATCATATTTCAGGCACTCTCTGTCATTGATCTCCATATCAATGCAGTATTTTGAATATCCATTCTGAATAAAGATAAGATTCATGGAAGCCATAAAGACTTTTAAACCAAAGTGTCCTCTGTTATCGAATCTGGCTGAATCCAGTATCTTTAAACAATTGATACCGTCTTCCATCGCATGATAAGGAATCTTCTTGTAATTCAGATAATATCCGATCGGATCGGAATCGCAAAATACATAAATGTCCTTATATTGTTTAAAATCAATCGTCATATAAGGTTCCTCCAGCTTTGCATACCTTTTGGTAAACTTTATGCGCGCGATCATATTCAGGACAATATTTCCTTTGTCTTCTTTCAGAGGCAGCAATTCTTCAAAATAGTCATACCTTTTTTCCTCCAGCTCCAATACTTCTTCCCAGAAGTGAATTTCTTCCATTCTTTCTTTCAGATTCTCAAAGTCATTGGATAGAGAACTTAAAACAACGGTGGCTCCTCCCTGTTTTTCTTTTGGGAGTGCAAATTCCTTTAAAAATGCCACATATACATGATAATAGGTATGGCATATATAGATTCTGTCTTTCATTTACGATATATTCCTCAATTTCTTATGCACAATGCGAAGTGCACGCGGTGCAATTGTAAATAGTAATAAATACAGCTTATTCTTACCAGTCAGATACCTTGATGTCACTCCCTGTATTACATGAGTCCTTAAGAAGCGTACGATGTCCTGATACTGTCTGTTTTCCTTTGTCATCTGGCTGGTCGGAATATGCAGCAGATACTCCAGTCTCTGAAACAATCCGAACCGCATGGCAATGGCAAGCAGCTGTGGGTATTGTGCTTTCACCAGTGCATATGCCATATCCGCATTGTCCACGCAGTCTGCATAGACACGTGAAAAATCTTCCTTTGATTTTTTACGTGTATTGCTCCCGCTTCTATAAAACACATAATACATCTGCTCAGGGTTGCTGGCAACTCCCTTTACAATCTGCAACATGTGCACCAGCAAATGAAAATCTTCATTCAATGTTCCCTCAGGAAACATTCTGCTCTGAAATAATGTGTGGTCCACTAATTTGGTGCAGAAAGAGCAATCTCCCCTGTGCATCAGCAGTTCCCTTAAAAATTCCTGCGCAGGATACACCATTTCCCGTTCCGGCGGAATGCAGACAGGCGGCAGTTCTGCCCCATTTTCTGCAATTTCTTTTCTTGCTGCCTGTGCGATCCGCATGCCGCTTGTCCGTATCTGCTGCAATAACACTTCATACATCTGCGGTGCAATATAATCATCACTATCCACAAATCCAAGATAGGCACCATGGGACGCTCTGATTCCTGCATTTCTGGCAGAAGAAGACCCCCCATTTTCTTTATGGATTACGAGGATGCGATTATCTTTTTTGGCATATTCATCGCAAAGTGCAGCTGTTCCATCTGTGGAACCATCGTCTACCAGGATGATTTCAAGATCCCGATATGTCTGGTTCCTAATGGATTCCACGCAGCGCGGCAGACAATCCATAATATTATAGACTGGCACGATTACCGAGATCAGAACATCCTCTTTTTGTTTGCTGTTTTTATTTTCCTTTTCCATTGCAAAACCATTCCTGTCATAAGCTGTCATTTTTATGTGATTTTAACCGCCGGTACATCTTGCCCGGTGCGATAACCGGTGCCTTGCTCATCGGACCTTCCGCTTCAAATGTTATCTCTTTTCCCGCCAGCATCCGTTCACATTGTACCAGTAAACGCCTGGCTGCATTTTCCGCATTCCACAATCCGGTCATTGTATGGTATGCATTTCTTCCGAGTTTTTGCTGCAAGGCCGTATCTTTTATTAATCTTACCACACAATTGTAGAATTCTTCAAAATCTCCGTTCTTATAAATCAGTGCATTTTCTTCATCCTCGCATAGATATGGTGTTGCGCCTGCTGCCTGATTCGCGACCACGGCACATGCACTATTCATCGCTTCATTCAGAACCGCACCCCAGCCTTCTCCATAATCACTTGGAAACAGATAAATATTGGCCTTCTCCATATAAGTTCTGACAACCTCCGGTGACTGAAACGGAAGATGAGTAACCATTGACTGCAATTCTTCCGCTTCAAGAAGAGGGAGAATCCGGTCTTCCATCTGTCCTTCGCCAATATATGTAATATGCGCCGCTATTTTCTCCTGTTTCAGTCTCTTTGCAAGTTCCGGAATGTATTCCGGGTGCTTGAATCCCACAAAGCGTCCTGTCCACAATAGCTCCGGTATTTCATGAGTCTTATCCACAAAGAGGGCATCCAGTTCATACTCTTTTACACGTGGGAAATATCCCCAGCGAAACATTTTATCCGGATAGGCTCTGACAATATGAAAATCAGAAGCCACATATCCCCCGTCGCACAGCAGGTACACCTGACTGTTCCGGTATCTTGTGTGGTCATGATATTTCTTGATAAGACCTCGTGGAGAGATTGCTTTCCATTGTCCGTTTTTATACAGTCGTTCACTGCTTCGGATCACTATTTTTCCGGCTTCCAGACGTTCACTGATATAACCCTCCTCGTCTACCCCTCCGAAAATAACAATATCGCTTTCCATGATCATCTTACGGCAACGTGCTTCCTGCTCATAGAAACATAGCAGATATGGACAGGAAACAAGTGCTGCCCCCCACCCCATCTTCACGCGTTCTTCTTCCATCGGCTCTGTCTGAATAAAATGATATCCATCTTTCAATTGTTCATAGAAAGCATTGGATAGCGGTATCTGATGATGATTCAAATAATTGGATACTGTTGTAATTGTCATAATAGCTCCCATGTGCCGCCTTCGGCAGCTCTCAAATCAAGGATTTCCCGATAGATATCTATCAGGCGTCTGTAATTTATCTCCGCATCATGTGTTTTTGCCGCACGGCTCCTTGCATGTTCCGATAGCTGCATTGCCACTGCATCATCCGAAAAAATCTTGCAGACATAATTGGCAAGAAGATTTACTTCATTGACCGGGTACAGGAATCCTTCTTCTTCATGCGTCAGCATACTTGCCACGCCGCCTACGGAAGATGCTACCACCGGTACTCCAAGAAGCATCGCTTCTCCGACTGAATTAGGTGAATTTTCCATGGTAGATGGAGATACAAATACATGAGCGTGCAACATCTGCCGGCACATTTCCTCACTATCGACCATTCCCAGAAAAGTAATACTCTCTTCCAGGTTATTTTCACGAATCAATTCCAAAAGATATTTTCCATAGGAAGATATTTTCCATCTGGATTGCCATGTATCATGCCTTGTAATTTGATTTCCCGCAATATATACATGCGTTTCCGGATAGACCTTTCTGATAACAGGCAGCGCCTGAAGCATATAATGGAATCCCTTCAAGGGATAATCTCCCTGGCTCAGGAAGATGGAATATCTCTCGCACTCATTCAGATTCCATTTTTTATCGTAAAAGTTACTTCTTAATGTCTCATTCATAAAATGATACTGAATCCCTTCATGGATTGCAGTTGTCACTTCTTTATCCAGAGAGGTCCTTCCAGTTACATGGTTAACGCCTTTGATTGCTTCTGCCTCTCTCTCTGACCTGATCACAAACTTTTGTTGCTGCTTTATAATATTATCCCATTTCAGTAAATCACGTAATGTATAGCGATACCTGACATAGGTCGGGATACCATCCAGATAATGTTCGGCACAGGCAGCACATACTCCCTGCATGCCGATCAATGTACGGTCCGGATTCTGAAATGCCTTTACCATTGCAAGTGTATGCGGAAATTCGGTTCCGAAAATATGAACGATATCAGGTCTGAAATCAGTTAATATCTTTCGCATACTTACATCGAGTGTCTTCTCATATTTCGTTTCTTTTGCTACATTCTCATAAAACCCATAGTACGCAATTCCATCAATTTCACCGCATATCTCTCCGTTTTCTGTGCTTACAGGAAAACAAATACCAGGCGTAATCTGGTTCTCTCCGGCATTTTTCCGAAAACGATCGGCAAGTCCTGTCAGCCAGCCCTCACGGTTGCTCGCCTTCACACCTATCTGCCCGGCAATAAACGGCAACATGATGTTACATAACCATAATACTCGCATAATACCCCCATTTCTGATAATTTTGCCTTACTATCATTCTTTCCCATTTAAGAACGGTACAATACCTTTTTTACCCCATTGTATATTTTTGAAAAGTATTTCTGCCGGCTTACCAACCTGCGAAGTGCCACTAATGTCAGCACCATCGTCAGTCTGAATTGCAGCAATTGTCTCTTTGACATGTACCTCTTTGTTATTTTTCTATGTTCCTCCACGTCTTTTCTGTGGTTTGTTCTGCTCTCTGAAAATCCACCCCCTTCATAATTTGCCACCACGATTCCCAAGTGCCGAGGATTCGCCTGCTTACAAAAATAGCTCCATAAAAAATGCTCATAGTCTGCCCGTACCACATAAGCAGTATCGTATTTTCTTTCTTCAAATAATTCTTTCGCATAAAAGCATGCCTGATGACACGGAATATGCCTGTAACAGGTAAACGGCGTAATCGTGCGGTTCATATAAATAATTGCGCGTTCCTGTTCATTATACGTATCTCCATAATAAAGTAAGGACTTCTCCTTCTGTCCGCTGTCTGATATGATATCTGCCGTGGCAGCTAACACATTATTGCTATAAAAAGAATCACCGCAATTTAAAAATAAGTAATATTCTCCTTTTGCCGATTCAATCGCCTGATTCATCGCATCATAAATTCCCGCATCCTTGCTGGAAGTTACGTAAATCCTCTTATCTTCCGGCAATCCGGATAAGGAATTATCCGTAGAACCACCATCTTTTACAATAATCTCATACTCCTGATATGTTTGTTCCAATATGCTATTCACCGTATCTGCCAGCTTTTTTCCTGCATTATAGCAGACTACGATAATACTGAATTTTATATTCATGCAATAACCTTCCTGACTGCTGCCTATCCAAATATCCATGTTGCATAGGGAATGATTCTTAACTCCACACCGCCTGCACGATACATGAAAATTACAAAATAAAACAAATATGCAGCTGTAATTACTGATGTAAAAAATATACGCTGCTTTTTATCCGGTATCCGGACTAGTATGTTCGGTATCAAAAAAACCTGAAAAGAGTTCAGATAATAACCAATTCTTGATACTTCCGGAATAAAGGATGCAAACAGATAAACTAACAATGCCACTATATTTAAGTTAAAATAGAATTCATTCTGTTTATTCCCGGAAACTGCCTGTTTATAGTAAAAAAGTGCAAATAGTAAAATACAAATACCTTTTATGATATTTATATAGGAGGTGCTTCCTGTATCAAAAGCTGAGTTCTCGTAATAAGGATAGATCATAAAAATAATCTTCCGGTAAAAGTCTCTCAGAAACAACAGCGAGGCACAAAAGGCCAGGATAATTGCAATCTCTCTTTTCTGCCATTTTCTTGATGCAAACCAATAAACAGGAATTACCACAAGGACTGTCTTATGGAACATCGCTGCTGCCAGTATCCATAAAAGGAATCTGGCATAATCTCTCTTTATCATATATTTGGCTGCATACATCGCAATTGCAAGCGCAAAATAATAGCGTACCGTATTCAGGCTTGAAAGATAATAACCAGATGCCATAAATAAGAAAAAACCATAAGCGAACCAGTCTGCCTGATCATAGACTGCTTTTAAAAAGAAATAAACAGTTGCGAACGAAAACACAGCAAATACAGGAATGAACCGCTCATACCCACATAGGAACTGTATTGCACGTACTACCGCATTGAATCCAGATTCGCTTGATACATTGCGGCTCAGATGAATCTTTGCAAAGATGTCGACATACTCTCCATAGTCATTTCCCACATAATATCTTCCCGCCGAGACCGCAAAAAGTAGCGTAAAAATAGCAATCATGTATATCCTGTTACACACTTGTTGTCTTGTAATTACATTCTTATCTGATTCGTATCGGTTATTGACTGCATATGCCAGAAATACAGTAATTACCGTGAGTCCTACATATAGTAACATATCAAATCTCCATTTTCTTCAGATTACCGTCAGGATCTGGCCTCCCGAATTCCCTGCCTCATATACATCAATGCCTCTTTTATCGGTATCTCTGCACACATCGTTGCTTTATATTTTACAAGGAAGCGGATTGCCAGAAGTATCGCCAGGCGTCCATACAGATAGTGATATAATACCCCTCTGTCTACAAAAAACTTTTTTGTATAACCATGAAACCAGGTAGAAGGTCTGCCTTCTTCTTTTCCGATTACTTTGGCTGAAGCATAGACTTTCAGCCCTTTTTTAATACACTCTCGTATGAATAAGCTGTCCTCACCGTTGCTATATCTGGCACCACCGCCAAACAGCAGGGAATACGTGATATTCTTCCTGTGCATTTTATCTGTTTTAATGGCAAAGCTGAAAGTTGGATATCTGCCGCAATTATACAGATGCACTCTCTTCCATTTATGATTGTAATAAGTCTTACGTTCCTCATTCACATCGAAGTTGAATACGATCATATCCGCTTCCGGATGCTGCTCAAATTCCTGTAAAATAATCTGTTCATATTGATCGTAATATACAATATCTTCATCTGAAAAAAGACTGAAACTGTGATCAGCACGAAGAAGCGCATTATTGCGGCTTAGACCAACGCCCCGCTCCTTCATGGAATAGAACTGTATCCGGTTACCATTATGCACAAATTCCTCATAAGCATACGCATCGCACTGATTAATGATGATGGCGTCCGTAGAAAGATTCATTTTATTGACTAATTGCTGCGACTCTTGAAACATCGCAGCAACCAGCACTTGTACCTTCATTCTCATTATTTCCCTTTTCTGAATTCACTTCCAAAATAATATGTTTTTAAGAGTTTTCCGTCTGCATCGGTCAAGATTGCAGCTTTTATTTTACAATTGAATTTTTCTGCCTGCGCAATGGTATACTCAATTAATTTTCCGTTATGTCTGCCTGACGGGACTTCCAGAATTACTGCCTCATATTGCGTAAGCTTCTTGATTTCCTCCGGATACTGCAATAAATTCGCTATTTTGGGTAATCTTGCAATCTGAAGCAGGGCGGCATTTTCTGTATCCCTATGTTCTTTTACACCAGCCATATCTTTATCGACTGTAAGTAGTGCTACTTTTCCATCTATACACAAATGTTCCAAATTTGCCTTGATTTCTTCATATCTGGCTTTTTGAAACGAATCTTCCGTGCTGTTCTGATTTGCTGGTCTTCGGAATGCCATGATTACTCCAAGCATAGGAATTCCATATCGTCTCTCAAATGTAATCGGTACGTAAATGGAATCATCCAATATAGTCTGAATTGCCATTGCCAATAATACAATGACACTCGCTATGACTGCTCCCCAGATAATTGCACGATAAGTATAGGTATCTACAATGATACGATCCGCTTTATCTGCTGAAGTCATAATACGTATCTGCTCAATTTCCTGCATTGTGTTTCCAAAATCCAGAAAGCCATTTTCAATTGCGTGGGATATTATGACCGCTCTCTCCGGATCTGTATTAGTTATGGTCAGATCTACTACCCGATAATCTGCATCTACACTTGCCTCTACACTCTCCCGCATCTCTGCCTTGTCAATCGCCGGACTCAAACTGACTGCCGCTTCGTCCGCTTGTAAATACGCAACTGCGCGATCCAGAATCTCATCTGTTTTTACGAAACCCGACCATCCGGCTGTGTTGAAGGTATAATACATCGGTTTCCCATCAGTTCCGTTCACAAAATCCACATACAGCATCGCATGGGCTTCATATGTGGGCTCCGGTGCCAGCACCACATATCTGATGAAGTAACCTGTCCCAAAAAGAACCGCGCCCAAAAGTGCCGCTACTAACAGAATCCAGATTTTTCTATAAAATTGTATTGCCAGCAGTTTTAAATCTGCTGGCTCTTTTCCATACTTACATTCCCACATGACATCATTCCTTTTTCATAGCTGTTACCTGTGCCGTATCAACGCCTTCTGTACTTTCCGGTTTTACCAGAATCTTCAATGTCAGAAGCATCAGCTTGATATCCAGCCAGACTGTATAGTTTTCAATATAAAATAAATCCAGTTTTAATTTATCGTATGGTGTCGTATTATATTTGCCGAATACCTGCGCATACCCTGCCAACCCGGCTTTTACTCTTGTACGGAATTCAAATTCCGGCATCTCCTGAATATATTGTTTAATAATCTCAGGACGTTCCGGACGTGGTCCGATAAATGACATATCACCCGTTATTATATTGAATAATTGCGGTAATTCATCAATCCTGACCTTGCGGATAAATTTACCGACCGGTGTGATTCTTGAATCATTTTTCGATGCCAGCCTTGCCACACCGTCTTTCTCCGCATCGACACGCATACTGCGGAACTTCAGGATGCCAAATTCCTTCTGTCCTTTTGTACATCGGATCTGTTTATAGAAAACAGGGCCCTTATCATAAGATTTGATTGCAATTGCCGTCACCAGCATAACAGGGGATGTAATCACCAAAAGAATCAGGGAACAGACCAGATCTATGATTCTTTTGATCATTCTCTGCTCTATCTTTAATGCATACTCCCGTGTCAACAGAATCGGCGTATCAAATAAATGCAGCTGTTCCGAACCCTTAACAATAACATCTGTTATCTTTGGCATGATATAAACACGGATCTCGCGTCCATAGCAATACTTTAAAATCTTATTGCGGTCTTCTGCCTTAATATCCCATATTACTACTGCGTCATAACGATTCTCTGCTTCCCTGCATATCGCATCTATTCCTTCTGAAATGTGCATGCACTGACAGATCTTATATTTATCCTTACGGCTGGCAAACTTTTCAGTAATATCTTCAATTGACCGGTCTCCGTGTACCAGAAGAAGCTCCCTTGGTTCAAAAATAGAACGATAGATCCATGTGGAACCAATCGTCCACAATCCAACACCAATAATATCAAGTACCGTTACTCTAAGCAAAGGGCCCGGTTTTATTAAGTTACCATTTAATAATGATATCTGAAAATAGGAGAATGTATTTACACAAACAGTAGAAAAAACCTGCGAAAAAAAGACTTCTATAGACTTCAGGTAACCTATCTGATATCCGCCGTACATTCTGGAAAAAAAGAGCAGCAACAGACCATAGATAATAATTACCAGCCAGTGTCCACGTTTCCAGAAGTATACCTGTATCGTATCTGCATAATTGGCATACCACAATATTGCATACAGTGCAACCTGAAATAGTAAATTTAAACCAGCTAATTGTAATACGATAATTCTCTTAAAAGATTCCATTTTACGCAAAGTTTAAGTACCTCAATTCTTACATTTCTTCTTTCACCAGGTAAATTGGGCGTTTTTTTACTTCCATATACATCTTCGACATATATTCGCCAAAGATACCCAGACAAAATAACTGTACCCCGCCTACAAAAAGCATGATACATACAAGCGACGGCCATCCGGATACCGGATCTCCAAACAGGCATTTCCTGATAAACACGAATGCAATGAACAGGAATGCCACGATACAGAAAAACAGCCCCATAATTGATGCAATTGCCAGTGGCGCCGTTGAAAAGGCCATAATACCGTCCAAAGAATAGAGAAACAGTTTCCAGAAGGACCACTTTGTCTCACCTCTTGTCCGCTCCACATTCTCATACTCCAGCCACTTAGTCTCGAAACCTACCCAGCCAAAGATTCCCTTTGTAAAGCGGTTATATTCACTCATTGCCAGAATCGCATCAACGACCTGCCTTGTCATAAGACGATAATCTCTCGCACCGTCTACAATATCTGTTTTTGAGATCTTATGCATAAGCTTGTAAAATGTTCTTGCAAAAAAAGACCGGATGACCGGTTCTCCTTTTCGGTTAACACGTCTGGTTGCCACAGAATCAAATCCCTGCTCTATATAGGTATACATTTCCGGCAGCAATGCGGGTGGGTCCTGCAGATCCACATCCATCAGTACCGTATAATCACCTTTTGCCTTCTGAAGCCCGGCATAGATACCTGCCTCTTTTCCAAAGTTTCTTGAAAAAGAGATTACATGAACACGCCTGTCCTGATTACACAGTTCCTTTATATTTTTCAGAGTCTTATCTTTTGAACCATCATCTACATAGATTATCTCAATTTCCAGTTCTTTCTGTTTGAAAAAAGTATCTAATTTTGTAATTTCTTCATAAAATGGTCCGACTGTTTCTTCTTCGTTATAGCACGGAACCACAATGCTTAATAATTTTGCCATACTTTCTGACCTTCCTCACCGCCGCTAAATCCAAATCTTATTTTTCTATGGATATACTCTTATCAAATTACCTTATTGTACCACATATCTGATACTTGGTACAATGAATTTTGTGCCGCTGCTTACAGCCTTCTCAACGTCGTCCTTACAGCATAAAAGACAAAGTTATATGCGCTGTACCACAGGGACAGTCCCTCCACTTTACGGTACAGATTCCAGACTCTCCGGATTGCCTCTATCTTGTTGGAGGAAAGTGAATTTACCGGGCGACGATACCGCACCAGCACCTCATCCATACCATATACCGTATACCCATTCCGTAATATTTTCCACCAGGTAGCCGTATCCTCACTCTTCACTTCCGGCATGGTAATCAGCTCCCTGGGAATCTTCACGGTATCGAATAGTACCGTGGAAGTAAAGATAATCGTATTCTTCAGAGCTTCTTTATAAGTAAGACACTCCGGTACATGCGCCATCTTTCCGGTCCCTGTTCCCGCTTCATCTGCAAACTCATAGGAAGTGCAGACAAATGCGGCATCCCGCGCATGAAGAAACTGTAATTGTCTTTCCAGCTTTTCAGAATTCCAGATATCATCTGCATCCAGAAAAGCAATATATCTCCCGATAGCTTCCCTCAGTCCTGCATTTCTGGCCTTCGCAGCTCCCTGGTTATGTGACTGGCGGATAATGCGGATTCTTGGGTCCTTATATTCCTGCATGCGGCTCAGCGTATCATCCGTTGAGCAATCTTCAACCAGTATCAGCTCCCAGTCCGGATAGGTCTGATTCAATACCGAATGGATGGTCGCATCAATAAAAGCACTTACATTATAGACCGGCACTATGATACTAACCATGTTTTCTTCATTCTTCACTATTTTTTTCCCTCTAATTTAAAAATATGATAATAATCCGTCGTCTTGACTAACTGGTAACCATGAAGCGTCCAGTTTGCAGGATCTACCGACATATCTACTATTGCATTCGGATCCCTTGGTATTTCCTGGGCTTCCTGTTCTGCACGTCCATTGGATATTACAAGATAGCCGCATTTAAGATCAGCCGCTGTTTTTGTGATTGCCTCTTCATTTCCTGTTGGTGACTGCATCCACTCATAGAGCGGATACAGCATCTGATCATACCCGTCTATACGATAGGTAACAGCACTCGTACTCCACAGATCCCGGCCATAAACTGTCCTGATCCTTCCATTATATCGTCTGGCCTCTTCCGTAATTGCATTTGTAGCCAATAATGTAATATCTTCCTCCGCATTGTCCCAGTATTGCAATACCTGCATGTCCTTATCCGGGATTCCATATATATTATCTGCCTTTTCAAGTGAATCCGAATGATACGGATTAATTGTTCCCGCCATGGCGATCAGCATAATGAGGAACATCAGACCGATATAGGTTCTGTATTTTTTATCAGTGTTCTCTTTTTTATAAGAATACATAAGAATTCCGGTTCCGGCATATGCCAGAATTCCGATTTCAGGTATTATCCATAACAGTCTCCAATAGTCCACAAACTCCGGCATCAGTTCAATAATCGCCATAACAATAAGCGGATTCCACAAAATAAAAAATCCTAATATGCCAAAAAGACATATCCTTATATCCCACTTATCTGCCTGCTCCCGCCGTCCGCTTTTCCGGCTAAAATAATGCAGTCCCAGATATAGAAGTGCAAGATACAATAAGATATCATACTTCCCGTAATTTCTTATTGTCTGATTCACATGAAGAATCAATGCTACGAATTTTTGCATGTTTTCGGCCTCCTAACTTTCGTCATCAGGAATACCAGCGATAAGATAATTCCCGTCAGAGCAAGGTACGTAATTCCCTTTTGCAGACTGACTAAAATAAATACTGCAATTCCGCTTATTCCTATAGACAGCAGGGAGAAAGTTCTATTTCTTTTCAACTGCAGGCACTGACTAATAATAAACGGCAGGGTAATGGCCACAACAAGAGTCTCACCTGTCCACGCACAGTGAAAAATCCGATACGGGATGGTGGTAAATAAGAAATCACCAAATAATAGCAGTGCACCATATAACACTATAAATACAGTAACAGCGAATGAATCCGGCTTATCTTCTTCTGTCCGGAACAGCTGCTGTGCCAAATGGGCATAGACCAGATACGATACCAGCAGAATCCATACCGGAATCACTCTGTACAGCAGGACCGCAGGATTCATCCGGAATATACGGCATATATATGCATAGAACAAAGGCAGTACCATAAATTTTCCCTGCATCGCAATGCCATTTACAGATGCTTGTCCTGTCATCGAATTATACATATGAATACTGTTTGTCGTAAGTGTCGTCTGCACGATTTCCATCGTATTATCTTCTTGTACGATCGGTGCAAAATAAAAAGCCACACCGATCTGGGCAATAAACAGGAGCACTATTAAAATATGCATGGCTGTAAGATCTGCTCTTAGCTCCAGGAAACTCTTCTTCCAGTTAAATTCTTTTTTCACCCATGATTTTTTCTTCCATAGCAGTACCGCTCCGCAGATAAGTATTAATAGTATACTGAACAGACCTGTCAGTGCTGAAAAAGACAGATCTAATTTCATTGCTACGATTGCCGTACCCTGAAATGTAAGAAGCAGGAGAAAAAAAAACGTCATGTATAAATCTACCATATTATCCACACCATACTTTTCTTATAAATTTATATTATCTTTTTAAGTCTACCACAATATTCCTATAATTTAAACCCAAAAAGACGAGGGCAACCGCCAACCCTCGTCTTTTCATATTTGACTATATATTTTTCATTCTATGCTGATAATTGAAAATCCAATCTGACTTTATCAGCAATCCGAGCTATGTATTCACTGTTGGTCGGTCTGCCTTTCCCCGAATCAGTAGAATAACCAAACAATTCTTCGAATGCCTCAACATTCCCTCTCGCCCACGATACCTCAATCGCATTGCGAATAGCTCTTTCTACTTTTTGATCTGTTGTGTGAAATCTTTTTGCCACTGTTGGATATAGCAGCTTTGTCACACTGCTTACTGTCTCCATATCATCCTGCGATATGATAATTGCTTCCCGCAGGTAATGATATCCCCTAAGGTGTGCCGGAACTCCCATTTCCAACATTATTCTTGTCACATATTTCTCTAATTCTAATTTATTTTTGTCTGCTACCATATATAATC
>JAEWWQ010000384.1 GCA_023458855.1 Bacillota bacterium | reverse complement strand
TGTCTGATGGCACCAGCCTGACCTGTATATCCACCACCGTGAACATTTACAAGTATATCAAATTTATCTGTTGTTTCTGTTTCTGTTAATGGTTGACGAACGATAACTTTCAATGTTTCTAATCCGAAGTATTCGTCGATAGTTCTTTTATTAATAGTAATATTACCTTTTCCAGGTACTAAATATACTCTTGCGATTGATTTTTTTCTTCTACCAGTTCCGTAGAATTTTCCTGATGATTTAGCCAAAATAATTTCCTCCTTCCAATTCCTTTACTTAAATTGTTAATACTTCAGGTTTCTGAGCTGCTTGATTGTGCTCTGGTCCTGCGTATACATGAAGCTTTGTAAACATTTGTCTTCCTAAAGGTCCTTTTGGAAGCATACCTTTCACAGCAAGTTCGATAACTTGTTCAGGTTTTTTGTCTAATTTTTCTCTCAATGTTGTCTCTTTCATACCACCAACATAATCCGAATGATGATAATAAATCTTCTGATCCAGTTTCTTACCTGTTACCTGAATCTTCTCAGCATTGATTACGATTACATAATCGCCTGTATCTGCGTGAGGTGTAAAGATTGGTTTATTCTTTCCTCTTAAAACTTTAGCTACTTCTGAAGCTAAACGTCCTAATGTATATCCTGTAGCGTCAACTACATACCATTTTCTATCAACTGTAGCTTGATTAGGCATAAAAGTATTCATTATGTTTCCTCCATAAATCTAGAGTCTTTCGACTAACTTATTTCTTAATTATCCTTTCCCGGGGCTTTGGGATCCTAGGATATTATTTTTTCCAACTGGTTCATTTAAATAATCTCACCGGGGCTTTGGTTTGACCTATTTAAACATCGCCACATTGAATTATTATATTATACGCACCCGCGTGTGTCAAGCTCCTTTTATAAAAATTCATACGAATATAGTGTCAGTCCATTTGCAGGTGCTACCGGTCCTGCCCGCAATCGGTCCTTTGCATCCAGTATCTCTTTCACATGTATAGGTTCGTACATACCGATTCCCACCTGCATTAACGTCCCTGCTATAATTCTTACCATATTATACAAAAATCCGGTTCCTGATACCGATATGGTTATCATCTCACCCTTCTGCTCAATATGCAGATCTGTTATGGTGCGTACTGTTGTCTCTGCCTGGGAACGTTTGCTGCAAAAGCTTTTAAAGTCATGTTCACCAATTAAGTACTGGCATGCCTCTTTCATCAATTCCACATTCAGTTTGTAATGTGTAAAATGGCTGTAGAGACGGAGCGTCGGCATTGGAAATTCGGAACACCATATCTTATAATGGTAAGTCTTTATGCTTTTGCAATAACGTGGGTGATAGTCTAACGGTACTTCTTCCGATTTACGGATACGGATATCTTCCGGTAATCGCTGATTCAATGCATAGGATATTTTTTCACCCGGCATTCTTGCTTCGGTATTAAATACTGCAACATTACATAATGCATGTACACCAGAATCGGTTCTGCTGGCACCGATAATGCGGATTTCTTCTCCCAGCAGATCTGTCAGGCATCGATTCAATTCACTTTCTATGGTGATACCATTGGGCTGTATCTGCCACCCATGATAATTCGTTCCATCATAGGCGACTATTAATTTTACACGTTTCATAATATAAATATTATTCTCCCTATCGCAATTACAAATGCAAGATATGCATAAATAATCACATAAGCCAGTCTGTCTGCCTTATGGTATTTCAAAGGCTTCATTTTTGTCCGATTCTCTCCACCCCGATAGCATCTTGCTTCCATTGCCATTGCCAGATCGTTTGCACGTCTGAATGCTGAGATAAACAATGGTACTAGCAGCGGAACTAAGCTCTTGGCTCTTTTTATGAGGTTCCCGCTTTCAAAGTCTGCACCTCTGGCTATCTGTGCTTTCATAATTTTATCTGTTTCCTCTAATAAAATAGGAATAAATCGGAGCGCTATTGACATCATCATAGATACTTCGTGAACTGGTAATTTAAAAACTTTTAGTGGATTCAGTAATTTTTCCATTCCATCCGTTAAGTTATTTGGAGTTGTCGTAAGTGTCATTACTGATGAACCTATGATCAGAAAAGAAAGTCTGATAGCCATACTTACTGCTATTGACACTCCTTCTCTTGTTATAGTAATTTTCCAAAAACTGATCAAGGGATCTCCTGGAGTCAGAAATAAATTAAAGCCTACTGTTATAACCAGCAAAAACAGGATTGCTTTCATGCCTTTTATCATGTATTTAAAAGGTACGTTGGATAATTTAATAATCACAATCAAAAACACTGCTGCTGCAATATATCCTATAAAATTCTTTACTGTAAACAACGATATAATAAATATCATCGTTGCTACTAATTTCACGCGTGGATCTAAACGGTGTATCATGGAATCGGTCTGATAGTATTGACCTAATGTAATATCCCTAAGCATTAATTTTTCCTCTGTTTTCTCCGAATTGCTTCCAGAATTTCATTCTTTGCTTCCTCTAATGTTGTAATGTCCGTATTCACAGGAAATACCTTTTCATTTACTGCATTCATAATATAAGTCACCTGTGGAGCCGCCAGTCCTACTTCTTCTAATTGGCGATAGAAACGAAATACGTTTTTCGGTGTATTATCAAATAATATGGTTCCTTTGTTCATCACAATAATCCGATCTACATACTTTGCCACATCTTCCATACTATGAGATACCAGTATGACCGTTATTCCGGTCTCTTCTCGCAGTCTTGCAATCTGATCAAGAATCTCATCCCTGCCCTTCGGATCTAATCCGGCAGTAGGCTCGTCTAAAATTAGCACATCCGGCTTCATCGCAAGAACACCTGCGATTGCCACCCTTCTTTTTTGTCCTCCGGATAGATCAAACGGTGATTGATAGAAATATTCATCTTCCAATCCTACCTGTTTTAAAGCTGTATAAGCTCTTATCTCTATCTCGCTTTTAGATAACCCCAGGTTTTTAGGTCCAAAGCATACATCCGAAAACACATCTGTTTCAAAAAGCTGATGTTCCGGATACTGAAATACTAAACCAACTTTACTCCGTAAATTTTTCATGTCAAAACCTTCGGAATAGTAATCTTCTCCATTATAATAGATACTTCCCTGGGTTGGCCTCATTAATCCATTCAGATGCTGCACTAATGTCGATTTCCCAGAACCTGTATGCCCAATCAACCCTATAAATTGACCATCCGGTATCTGAATAGTTACATCATTTAAGGCATGAACTGCCATAGTTGTCCCCTCTTCATAGGTATAGCTGATATGATTCACAATGATTGCCATTTTAGCTCCTATCTGTATTCCTTGCCCGTAATCTGAGGCATACTTACACTATCTTCTTTAGTTCCTGGATAAATTCATCTCTGGTAATGATTCCTTCTGGTAATGGAACACCACTCTTTCTAAGCTCATGGGCCAGTAAGGTAACCTGAGGTACATCCAGCCGTAATTCCTTCAATTCCTCAACTTTTGAAAATACTTCTTTGGGATTACCCTGCATCTCTATTTTTCCTTTATCCATGACGATTATCTTATCAGCATAGATTGCTTCTTCCATGTAATGCGTAATTAGTACAACTGTCACACCTTCTACCTGATTCAAGGCTCTCGCTGCACGGATAACTTCTTTGCGACCGTTTGGGTCCAGCATTGCCGTTGGTTCATCCATTATAATACACTTTGGATGCATCGCTATGACACCTGCAATGGAAACCCTTTGTTTCTGTCCGCCTGATAATTTATTCGGAGAATGTTTTCTGAATTCATACATTCCAACTGCTTTCAGACTCTCTTCCACACGCTCCCAGATTTCTTTTGTTGGAATTCCCATATTTTCAGGACCAAACCCGA
>JAEWWQ010000383.1 GCA_023458855.1 Bacillota bacterium | reverse complement strand
GAACTACTCCTAGCATAATCTTATCAATACCATATTTCTTACAATTAGAATTTTCCCTCTGCCTCATAAAAATTTCCTCCAATATGTATCATTTAAACATTTCGTTTGTTATTTAATTTTGGAGACTTCATCAAATTAGAACCGTATAAATTCTTTATAATATTTAGTTTTTTTCTTCTTTTATTCTTTTTATCTGATTATTTATATCTTTTTATCTGTTATTATATCATTTTTTTGCAAATACATATACATATATTTTCAAATTGACTTAAACATAAAAATTCCGCCTATGCAATAAATGTATAGGCGGGTTGCATCATCACTCTTTACTTTACTTCAATTTCCAATAGCTTTACTATTTCTAATGCCTGTACAGGAGAAATTTGAATTCCTCTTAATTCATGCATTGTATCTGACACAATAGGTTCCGCCAATTCACATTGTGAAAAATCAAACTTGCGTAAATTTGTATGAAAGAAATTTGTCCCAATAAATTTCGTCTCTATTGCTTCGCATTTTTTATATTTCAATTCAGATAAGAATGCATCTGTCAGATCACTTCCAGACATCAGCACCTGCTCAAAATATGCCCCATTAAAATTTGCATACTGCATATTACAATCTACAATTTTCACATTTTTCATTACAGCATTATGAAAATCACTTCCCAAATATTTACAATGATGAAATTCACAACGATTCCAATAACTATCCGAAAAATTGCTATTGGAAAAATCACATTGGGAAAATTTTATGTCGACAAAGCTTGCTTTCTCGAAATTACAGTTTAAAAACTGACTTTTCTCTATGATGCTTCCTGAAAAATCTTTTTTATAAAAATCTTTCATTTCTGCTTCATCGTTTTCCAGATGAACGTTCCGGATTTCTTCCTCTTCTTCCAGACTGTTTATGTAATCCTGTATGTTTTCAATGTAAATTTGTTCCTGCCACATTTGCGGTAACGTTATTTTTAACATGTTATTTTTTATCTCCAAATCATTTTATCAACAGTATCTGAAAAGCAAAAAACCAAGATACATTACTATCTTGGTTTTTATGCCGGCGGCGGGACTTGAACCCGCACGTGGTTGCCCACAACAGATTTTGAGTCTGCCTCGTCTGCCATTCCGACACGCCGGCTTACAGTATAAATCATGCTTGGCTGTGTTTCACAGCCGAATCATATGATACCATATCCGGCTGTGATTTACAAGTCAATTTTTAACATTTTTTATTTTTAAGTCTTTTTTCGTTTTTCTCAATTTTTTATATATTCAGTCTTGAATAGATGTCAAGACCATCAAATGTTGCAAAATAGTCTTTTGGTGTCTCAGCCCTTCTGATCAACCGAACAGAACCATCTTCTTTTAACAATAATTCAGCAGATTTTAGTTTTCCATTATAGTTATATCCCATGGAATATCCGTGCGCACCTGTGTCATGAATCACTAATCTGTCCCCTTTTTCAATCTCCGGAAGCATTCTGTCAATTGCAAATTTATCACAATTTTCACAAAGAGAACCAACGATATCATATTTGTGATCGCACACCGCATGTTCTTTACCAAGCACTGTGATGTGATGATATGCCCCGTAGATAGCCGGGCGCATTAAGTTTACTGCAGATGCATCACAGCCAATATACTCTTTATGTGTATGCTTCTCATGAATAGCCGTTGTCACCAGATGCCCGTATGGTCCCATCATAAAACGTCCCATTTCTGTATATAAAGCGACATCGCCCATACCTGCCGGAACTAAGACTTCTTCATATACTTTACGAACGCCTTCGCCAATCACACGAATATCATTGCTTTCCTGATCTGGCTGATATGGAATTCCTACGCCGCCCGATAAGTTAATAAATTTAATATCTGCACCAGTTTCTTTTTCCAATTGTACCGCTACTTCAAATAATTGCTTTGCAAGTATCGGATAATATTCATTCGTTACTGTGTTACTAGCAAGAAACGCATGGATGCCAAAGTTCTTAACACCTTTTTCCTTTAAGATTCTAAATCCTTCAAACATCTGCTCTGTTGTAAATCCATATTTTGCATCCCCCGGATTATCCATGATCCCATTGCTGATTTTAAATACTCCGCCTGGATTATAACGGCAGCTTAACGTCTCTGGTAATTTTCCAACAATTTTTTCAAGATAATCAATATGCGTAATATCATCCAAGTTAATGATCGCACCGATTTTATTGGCATATTCATATTCTTCTGCAGGTGTTTCATTGGAAGAAAACATGATATCTTCTCCTACGATTCCCATCGCTTCACTTAACAGCAGCTCTGTCAGGGAAGAACAGTCACATCCACATCCATATTCTCTTAAGATATCTATTAAGTATGGATTTGGTGTAGCCTTGACTGCAAAATATTCTTTGAATCCTTTATTCCATGCAAATGCTTCTTTTACCGCTTTTGCATTTTCACGAATTCCTTTCTCATCATAAATGTGAAAAGGTGTCGGATATGTTTTTACAATTTCTTCTACCTGTTCCCTGGTTACAAACGGTGTCTTACTCATCTCTACTTTCTCCCTTCGTGAGTGCAATTAATTTAATTTCATTGCTAAGTGCTTCTTTAAATACACTAACAAAATTCTTTTGACCGGAATATAAACAGGTATCCAGATTGCTTCCGGTCATTTCACCTGTTAATACATATTTTGAATCTGTAATAAGGCGGATCTGCTTTTCTTTTTTCTCATTTAAATGCACGGTAGTGCCTTCAATCTTAGGTGCTTTATTTGTAACAATAACAACTTTTATTCCTGTTTTACATACCTCCTGCAATTCCGGTTTTATAATTTTTATGATTTCTTCCGGTGCAGATACATATAGGCGTTTATCAGCCGCCAGAATCATATGATGAATCTTATCCAATATATTTTTGTAACTGGAAATCGTAATATAGCCCTCTGTAGTCTCTGCCATATCAGGAATCTGTTCTATCAGATAGTTTGCTACTTCTTTCATATTCCGAACCTTATTATCACAAAATTCTTCAATAGCGACCGCCTTATATTTACTGGTTGTACCTTCTATCAGATATGCTGCTCCCTTTTCTGTCAGTCCGGCAAGTGCACTATACACATTAGACCTGGAGATACCGGTAAGTTTTGCTGCTTCATATCCGGTCAATTCCATATTTTGTACAAGACATACATAAATTGTCGCTTCTTGCCTGGTCAAACCAAATAAAACTAATTTATCAATACAATTTACCTGATCCATTCCGTTCCCTCATATAAATAATGCTTTCTTTTAGTAGTACTTGTTAGGAACACTATAGTACATATTATTTATAATGTCAACCTTTTTGCAAAACAAAAGAGCAATCAATCATTTTTATCATTGACTGCTCTCTTACCAATTTTTCATTTTATATTGAAAGACGAACCGCATTTCCTATAATTGCAAGAACCATTGCAAAAAATATCAAAATCATAGTAAGCATGATTGCGATTTTATCATATACGAATTCCTGCTGTTCTGTCTTTCTATTGGCACATAAGATTTCTATTCCTAACAAAATGAATACAATGGGCCAAGCCTGTATGACAATCTCAATGGGAATCATTGCTGTAAAAAATAATTGTACCAGAAACAATACTCCCATAACAATTAGCGTTATGCCCAATGTCAGTGTACCTACTCTATGAATCTTCATCCTTTTCCTCATTTCCACGCCACCTTTTGCGTATGTCAAGTTTGCTGTTACTTATTTTCATTCTGACTATTGTCATGATATTGCATACTATTATACTGACTATTATCAATTGAACTATCATTCATTTGCTCTTGCATTTGATTCTGCTTGTCTTGAATTGCATATAATTCCTCTTTCTTGCCTTTAATCAGATAAATACCCAGCATAATTATGGCTATTCCAAAAGCACACTGGGGCACCTTATATGATATACGATAAAACCAGTCCATGTTCATGCCTAATGCCATCAAAAAAGATTCTAATACATCCATCAAGATATCCCACACGGCACTGACACCAAGAATAATTAATACAATTGCTAATATCCTGCGTCCTTTATTTTGGCCAAACATTGCCTGCAATTTGTTATTATCATAATCAAATACATATTTATCCTCAATACTGTAAAATTCCTCATCTCTTAAAGATGCCAGATTGTGTACGTGAAAAAAACTATAAAACCACAATACTGGTAAAATAAACATCAGCGGTCCCAGATTCAGCCAGCTGGATACAAATATTAACATAAAAAATGCTGACATAATACTGATACCTTGTTTAAAGAATCCCATGTACATCTCTCCGGCAC
>JAEWWQ010000382.1 GCA_023458855.1 Bacillota bacterium | reverse complement strand
GAATTAAAATTTTCAGGAAAACCACTGCATCCTCAATCGTCTCCGTTGCTATTAACATCGTATTTTTAAATGTCAACAATAAGATCAGCATAAGTAACATATACAAAAAATAGAAACTGATATCTGCAATCTGATGATTTTCGAATATCTTACTAAAATTTGAAAATAACGAAGCAATAATTCCGATTAGTAAAATAGAGATTCCTATTTTTTTCATTTCTCCGATATTTCCTTCTACCCCGTATCTTAGAATTTCAATTATTAAATCTGCATTTAATTTTGTATTTCCACTCATAATATCCTTTACAAGTTGCGAGAATTGCATTGTATTATCTGGAAATAATTTTTCTAGTTGCTGGTCTATATCACCAAGTTCCAGTTCTTGTAACATCGTATTCTGTGTGTTTTCTTCCTTCGCATATACCGGCATGCTCACCCCTATACATAAAAAAATCAAAAGCAGTATGTAAATCCCCCAAATAGCTTTCTTGTTTATAACCACACTTTACCCTCCTGCAAATTGCTGTATTGTATGCACGAGAGACAATAAAATCGGCATTCCGGATAATAGAATTGATATTTTTCCAAATACTTCTATTTGATTTGCAATCGATTTGTAACCTGAATCATTGCATATTCCAGAACAGAATTCGCAGATATATGTGATTCCAATTACCTTTAATAAAATTTTAAAATAACCATAGTTATCTTTAAAAAGGGTTTGCAGACTATTAATTTGTTCTAATAAATTTTCAATATATCGCAAGGATGTTAAAAATATGAACAAACAAATTCCAAATCCAATCAGATAACTATATTCCGGCTTATTACTCTTAAACTGTATTGCCAATAAAACGCCTACCATTCCAACAATACCGATTTTGATAATTTCCATACCAGTCTCCTATAATTCAAATAAATTGCGGATTGTCAGAAATAATTCATATATATATGGAATAATCCAGGATAAGACAAGTATCAGTCCTGCAAGGCTGACCAAAAATGCCTGCTCTTCTCTTCCGCTATGCTTTAATACCTGACCCAGAATCGTCACCAGAATCCCAACCGCCGCTATTTTAAAAATCAGATTTACTCCCATGTTTCCTCCCTATGTATATCGTTCAATAGAATATCATTCTAAATAAAAATAACAATTCCCAGAATACCGCCCATAATACCTATTGAAAGATAGACCCTGCTCTTATTTTCCTGATGTTTCTTACGCTTGCGTATCTCACTTTCAATCTGTTCTATCTGAAACGTAATCTTTTGAAGTTGCATATCGCTGTCCATAAAACCTAATCCATCAACAACTTCTTCCAAATATTCCATGCTGTTTTGTGGTAAAGAACAATTTTTTTGTAATATTTGTACACTGTCTTTCCATACGGTCCTTATATTTTCTCCCTTATGGCTTGTCATTCTTAAATAGACAGAATTTAAAAACTCTTTATAGGGTTCTTTAACACGTTTTGCAATCTGACTACAGGCCTCAGAAAAAGGTATCCTGCTATATGCAATTTCTTGTTTTAGCATCTCAAGTATCTGACTTATGTACTGCAATTCCTTTATACTTCTCTTATAATCGTAGCTAAGATAGCATCCCAACCCTGTCGTCCCTGATATCATACAGACTGATGCAATAATCTGAATTATTATTTTCATATTGGTTTTCCATTAACATCATAAATTTGTTGTATCACACATGCTTTTTCCCGACTTCCCAGAACTATAAATCTTTCAAACATACCATTCTCCATTATGGGTTTAAATAATACTTTCTGTCTTACTTCCTCTAATGATTCTCCATGAACCGTAACGATCAGGCGGCATCCACATTGCAATACACTTTGCAGTGCCTGCAGATCTTCTCTGCTTCCAATTTCATCAATTGCAACCACTCGAGGCGTCATGGACCGGATCAACATCATCATACCGACGACTTTAGGACAAGCGTCCAAGATATCTGTCCTGATTCCAATGTCATTCTGTGGTACCCCCATATAAGCACCTCCAATTTCTGATCTTTCATCTACGACTCCAACATTTCTTCCATATCCATACGAATTTCCATTCGATATTTGTCTGATCAAGTCTCTTAGTAAAGTTGTTTTTCCACATCCTGGATTTGAAATGATCATTGTGTTGTAGATTTCGCTTTGATGATAGATATAAGGAATCACTCTGTCTGCCGCACCTTTTATTTCATGCGCTATTCGAATATTCATGCTGGAAATATATTTAATATTTTTTATTCCGTTTTGTTCCTGTATAACCTGTCCGGTAATTCCAACCCGATGTCCACCTTGAATGGTAAAATACCCCTGCCTCAATTCTTCCTCATACGCATAGAGTGAATATTGGCATAAATGATTTAAAATACTACGAATATCTTCTATGGTTCCCCGATAAGCATGACAACTATCTCTTTGCAATTGCCCCCTGCAATCCAGAAAATATTCCTGCCTGTCTATATATAGCATAATAGGTTGATTTGCCCGTATTCGAATTTCTTGTATTCTCTTTTTATGATTTTCTACTTCTTCCCATAAAAATCTTAAGTAATCCGGAAAAAGATCCACAATACTAATTGTATCCATGTCCACCTCTTACATCAGTATATGAATTCCTGTCCAACTTATTACTATCTTTACGCAAAAAGAGCTTAGACTTTTGTCTAAGCTCTTTGCTGATTTTTATCTCTTATTGCTGCGCTACATCTTTCATGGAAAAACTAATTCTGCCCATCTTGTCTTTTCCTAAACAAACAACCGTTACTGTTTCGCCTAAGGTAAGTACATCTTCTACATGATTGATTCTTTCCTTTGAAATCTTTGAAATATGAACCATACCTTCTTTTCCAGGGGCAAACTCGATAAAAGCACCAAATTCCTTAATACTAATAACCTTACCCTTGAAAATCTGTCCTTCTTCAAAATCTGTCGTTATAATCTTAACCATATCAATCGCTTTTTCCATCATGGCTTTATCTGTACCACAGATTGATACTGCACCATCATCGCTGATATCCATCTTAACACCAGTCTGTTCAATGATCGCATTGATTGTTTTTCCGCGCTGACCGACAACATCACCAATTTTCTCTGGATTAATCTTAATCTGAATAATCTTAGGGGCATATTTACCAACTTCTGTTCTCGGTGCATCAATTGCACCTGCCATTACCTTAAAGATAGTCTCCCTTGCCTGTCTTGTCTTGGCAATTGCTTCTTCTACGATCGGTCTGGTAAGTCCATGAATCTTAATATCCATCTGAATAGCTGTGATACCCGCTTCTGTACCGGCAACTTTAAAATCCATATCTCCAAAGAAATCTTCAAGTCCCTGTATGTCTGTTAATACAATATAATCATCATCTGTATCTCCTGTTACAAGCCCACAGGAGATACCGGATACTGGTTTCTTAATCGGTACACCAGCCGCCATAAGTGACATTGTGGATGCACAGATAGATGCCTGTGAAGTGGAGCCATTGGACTCAAAAGTCTCTGACACTGTACGAATGGCATACGGGAATTCTTCTTCTGATGGGAGAACCGGTATTAATGCCTTTTCTGCCAGTGCACCATGACCGATCTCACGACGTCCCGGTCCACGGCTCACTTTTGTTTCTCCTACAGAATAAGCTGGGAAATTGTAATGGTGCATATATCTTTTTGCAATCTCATTGGAATCCAGTCCGTCCACTCTTTGTGATTCTGATAAAGGAGCTAATGTTGTAATGGTACAGATCTGAGTTTGTCCACGTGTAAACATAGCAGAACCATGTACTCTTGGAATAATATCAATTTCAGCCGCAAGTGATCTGATTTCCGTAATTGCACGGCCGTCCGGACGCTTGTGATCTTTTAATATCATCTTACGAACAGTTTTCTTCTGATATTGATATAAGGCCTCTCCCAAAACAGCAAGCCATTCTTCTTTCTCAGCAAAAGCTTCTTCTAATTTTGCCTTGATTACTCTGATATTTTCTTCACGCACCTGCTTTTCGTCCGTAAAGACAGCCACTTCCATTTCTGCTGGTGGAATAATTTCCTTCATCGCTGAAAACAGTTCTTCTGGAACTGCACAGCTTGTATATTCATGTTTCGGTTTTCCAACCTCTTCCACGATCTGTTTCATAAATGCAATAATGGTCTGATTGACTTCATGCGCTTTATAAATTGCCTCGATCATCTTATTATCCGGAATCTCATTTGCACCTGCTTCAATCATGATAACTTTTTCACTGGTAGATGCAACTGTCAGATTCAAATCACCGTTCTTCCACTGTTCCTGCGTAGGATTAATAATAAATTCACCATCTACCATTCCTATCTGGGTAGTAGCACACGGACCATCAAACGGAATATCTGAAATACTTGTTACAAGTGCAGAACCAAGCATAGCAGTAAGTTCCGGACGACATTCAGGATCTACTGACATTACCATATTGTTAAGCGTTACATCATTTCTGTAATCTTTTGGAAATAACGGACGCATAGGTCTGTCAATTACACGTGATGTCAAAATAGCGTTTTCTGATGCTTTTCCTTCTCTTTTATTAAATCCGCCCGGAATTTTTCCTACGGCATACAGCTTTTCTTCATATTCAACACTAAGCGGGAAGAAATCAATACCGTCCCTTGGCTTTTCTGACGCTGTAACTGTTGATAATACTGTTGTGTCACCATAATGCATTAATGCACATCCATTAGCTTGTTTCCCCACTCTTCCAATATCTATGGAAAGTGTACGTCCAGCTAATTCCATACTAAAAGTTTTGAACATATTCCAATCTCCTTCTAAATAAGACATTTTATGTCTTGTTATTCTCCAAACCAAAGAAATTTATCAATCGGCTTGTCTCAGGCAGAAGATGCCGAAACTACTGAAAAAAATGCTACATCTGCAGTATACTTTTCAGTGGTCTCGGGAGCGTTCTTCCACCTAATTTATAAAAACATGTATCGTAACACATTTTTACCATTATTATATCTTTACACAAGTTCAAAACAGGACGGATGATTCATCCGCCCTGCTGGATTAAAAATTATTTTCTAATTCCAAGTTTTTCAATCAAAGAACGGTATCTTGTAATATCTTTTTTCTTTAAATAAGCAAGTAAACCTCTTCTTTGACCTACCATTTTAAGAAGTCCTCTTCTTGAATGATGATCCTTTTGATTTTCTTTTAAGTGTGCTGTGAGCTCTTCAATTCTCGCTGTTAATACAGCGATTTGAACTTCTGGTGAACCTGTGTCGCCTTCACCTCTTGCAAACTCATTAATAATAGATGTTTTCTTTTCTTTTGAAATCATGATGATCTCCTCCTTATTGTCCATCCCCATATACTAAGCCAAAGGTCGGAGTGTCCTGACGCTGAGCATTGGTTCTATTTATTCATACTCGATTAGTTTATCATATTCTTTTATTTCTGTAAACACCTAACGCAATTATTATGATATTATTCTTCTTACTGCAGCAGGTGTCCTGTAAAATGCATTAGAAATACGAATTCCGGTACTTGGACTGCTGGCATGTACTACCTGTCCATTTCCAATATAAATAGCAACATGATTGATACTGCCGCCTTTTGCATAAAAGAACAAGTCCCCCGGCTGTGCTTCCAAAGCATTTATCTTCTTTCCATACCCAGCCTGTGCTCTTGACGAATGTGGCAGGGATATTCCATATTTTCTGAATATACTCATAACAAAGCCTGAGCAATCGGCACCATTCGTCAAACTTACGCCACCCCATACATAAGGATTTCCTACAAATTGTTTTGCGTATTGGCAAAGGTCTACTCTTACATCTGACACGCCTTCACCATATAATAATTCCGTCATTGTAACGGCTGTGGCAAGCTTTTCATCGATTGTTACATATTCTGCCGAAATATAGGCTGTATCAGCATCAATCATAATCTTAACCCAGCCATCTTTTTCTGTAACGACCTCTAATTCCTCTCCCTTCGGAACCAGTGTTACCACTTCTGACTCTGTATTAGGTTCATCTCGGACTTTCAGGGTATCCGTTGTGACAGTTGCCATTTTCTTAACAATTTTTTTGGCTCTTTCCTCTGCCTGTTTTCCCATGAGCAGATATTCCTTTGCTACATATCCTTCCACTTTCCCTGATTTAATATGCGCCCAGCTGTCTTTAAAATCTATTATTTCACAAGCACCGTCACCTGATAGTTTTCCTACGATCTTACCGTCTTCCGCGGCAATTGCTCTGATATTCAGATTCCCCTCTACATTGGCAATTCCAAGATTTTCATATCCCCAGAGTGTTTTTTCCTGCTTATCTTCCAATACGGTTTCTGCTCCTGCACTTTTCAATATTTCATTCACCGTATCTTTTGTTTCCAATACGCTTTCTACACCTGCCGTTTTTTGTTCTATTGCTGATGATACTGTCGTTGCATCAGTTACACTATATATAGAAAGCGATGCACACAAGGTACACGCCGTTATGCCTGCTATTTTTTTGTATTTCACACGGATTCCTCCAATTTATTACATAATTGTTACAAATATTACTTTTTTATTATAAGCACATCTGTTTTACAAAGTCAACTAAGATATCCCTGTTTCCAAAATTTTCACTATTCAGCCTTACGGCTTCATAGCAAGCGTAAAAAAAGACGAATATCTTTTTCCCGATATTCGTCTCTCAATTTTTCATAACATTTTAGATCTATATTTGAAAATAAATTTTTCCTGCATCGCTGTCGCTCAGCATTTGCGTTTTCAATGCTTCAACACTGTCAAATTTCATTTCCGGTCTTCTATAAAACAGTAATTC
>JAEWWQ010000381.1 GCA_023458855.1 Bacillota bacterium | reverse complement strand
TCCTTGTTACTATAATCAACACCATCTACTCCCTCCTGCCACCAAAATCCTTCCAATGGTGGCACAACATATTCAAAGAAACCATCAATCTTATGTTTTCCCTTATAACTCATTTTGATTGTATATGCGATTGCATAAAGCACCCCTATTGCCTGTTTATACTCACCGTCTTCTTCATTTGGATTACCCTTGCCCCGTACTGCAATATAATTCATTACAGGAATATCAATAATCTCTGGTCTGTTTTTAGGCATATAGAATTCTTTATACTCTTTTTTATAATCAAACGTCATTTTAATTTTCTCCTTTATAATCCGCAATTATTTGATAAGCCTGCCCTGCTATTTTACCAATTTGCATAAATTTATTTGGTATTTCTGATAAGCAATCTTCATTTTCACAATAGAACCTAATGATGCGATTTGTAATATCTTCAATTAGCAATCCACACTCACAAAATAATGAACCTGCCTGTATCCAGTCAGCACGCTGGTATTCTTTTCCCAACTGCAATAATACGTTACCTAATCTGTTATAATTTCCTTGATAACAAATATCATCTTCTCCTGTAATTCCCAATATCTCATTTGGTAGCTTGGGAACCATGCCCAGAGATTCTGTTATAGATGCAAGTACATTTCTATATTCTTCTTCTGAAAAGTTATTTTTCCAGGAAGGAAACTCCATTGCAACCTTAAGATAAGCATTGATTCCAACAAAATCGGGCTTTTCGCGTAACTGCCTCATAGCCTTATTTCGAAGACAGATATCGGTCAGTTCATATTTATTGATTGGTTTTTCCGGAAGGCTGAATTGAATAAAACCATTTTTATTTCCTACGGCATTCTTTTCAATCTGCCATGCCTGTATAAGCTCTGATTGGGGTAATTCCTGTAATTCTTCCCTATCACAGTCATAAATTAATATACAATCTTTTTCTATATCGTAACCAACCATCAATACATAGTGTATTGGAATATGAACTTTATGATACATCTTAAGATAGGGAAGATAGAACATATCGAGGGGACCTAATATGACCGGGTTACCATGATCAATTTCCCTTTTGACTGACTCTAACGCATAGGAAAGTGTTCTTCCTTCAGAAATATGATAATCCAGACCTATGATATGCTTAATATTATCATAAGTTTTTCTTGTTCGACCGTCTCCAACACTAAATAAAAACGGCCTGTTTTCCTCTCTTAATTTTAAAAATGCTGACTCGCCAAAACTACTCAAGGCGAATAAAAATGCATCTGGAACCATCTGCTCTGTCCTTGTAGCATATACATCTTCAATACCGCTCCACATACAACACCCACTGGACAAATGGTGTTTCACTTCTACTAGCATTCTGTTCATAAAAAAATCCCTTTCATATAGTTGAATTTTGAAATTGCTTTTCACCATATGAAAAGGATAAACCCTCACATAATACGAGAGTCAATATGATATTTCATTTTTCTTCTATAGGGAAACAAAGCTCGGTCACAAATGCTTTATCATCGGAACAATTTCCAGGTGAACTATGATAAATCGAAAATGTTTGCCCATTTATTTCCAGGCAGTTTTTTTCCAGCCATTCTGCTACAACTGTATTAATACTACCAATCTGCGAATAACAGCCTTTAAATACTACAGATGCTACTTCACGCTCTGGAATTTGAAAAATTGCCAGCTTGTCATTTGATTTACGCGAGTAACTCGCAAAGCGTGTTTCTTCTCGTTTATATTCCTTATCTAATGTAAACTGAACTTCTACATCCATCATACCATTAGTTTCATCAATACTATGATAGATTGCCATGGCTGGTGATTCCGTATGAATCTTAATTCCATTGTCTTTACACGCTTTATCTAATTGTCCCCAAAGGACTCCTTCTTCTGGATAAGCACGAATATTCCCTCTGAAACTTGCCACCCACATTGGTGCAATTATTTTCCGCACAATGGATAGGGCATAATCTTCCAATTTTTTATCCGTATTTATCACTACCTCAATTTGTCTGATTTGGTCTTTTACTTTTTCTAATTCTCTATATTTCTCCTGCAACTTTACTTGTAAAAAAGCATCTACTTCACTTTGCTGCATAAACAGGATTTCTTTTATTTCATCTAGTCCAAACCCCATTACTTTTAATGCTATAATTTGATTCGCCCGCAATAACTGCTCTTTATCATAATAACGGTAACCATTCACATCATCCACATGTTGCGGAATCAATAATCCAATTTTATCATAATTACGAAGCATATGAATGCTGATAGAAGATAATGAAGCAAATTCACCAATTTTTAACATGTTTAGCTTTTTTCCTTCTTTTTTCTGTAATACATATGTCAATTATACTTCCATTTGATTATTAAAACAACGCTGAATGTATTCGTACACTACCATTTACATAGGGAATTCTTACCTCGGCCAGCGCTGCTCTTTACTCATAAGCTCCTCAAAATTATTGTGTGGTTCCATTTGATACCAATAAGCCACAGATGACACATCATCCTGTCTTTCAAATAATCCTCTGTGCCCTACGCCTATCTGTTGAACGGTTACTTTCAAATTTTCTTCAAAAAAAATCGGGTCTGGTATATGCCATCTATAAAATCCCCTCATTGGCGGGCAATCATCATTATGATACGGATTATATACCAAATCATCGTGGTTAGCATAGAATGGATAACCCAGATAAGGAGTACAATAGTTCTCCTCAATTGTCTTTCCGTTAATATGAGATGCAAAACTCCAGGAACCACCAAAATAGTCTTCCATTCCGGTTCCGCATATAGTAGGGTATTCTTTATCTCCATCAATGAAAAATTTCACTTCCCCTTCTCCCCACCAGTATCTTTCCAACGTGGTCAATGCTATGTAAGTTCCTACATAGGTACCGGCTCCTTTGACATCGTCCAGAATTACATAATCTTCTTTAAGATTTGTAATTCTCTGTCTTCTCC
>JAEWWQ010000380.1 GCA_023458855.1 Bacillota bacterium | reverse complement strand
GGTTAAGGTAATCAAAACATTATATCTTCGTAAGCAGGAAAGAATTGCCGAAGGAAAGAAAGTAACGACTATCGATGAAAAATACCTGCATGCAGCAGAAGAGAGTCTGTATAGTGAATTATCACTGGTGCTTGAAATACCGAAAGAAAAGGTTCAGGAGTATATTGCGACCAGAGTGAAAGAAGCTAAAAAACACTAAAAAAAGATTGACAATAGTAAAAAAATATGAGATACTATTCTCAGTAATCAATTTGAATTTTAAAGCTGATCTGTATTTACAAGTCACTTTTATGATTTGTAGATGCGATTGGCTTTTTTAATTTATGCCGAATTGATACAAATATTAAAATGGAGGTACTGAATATGAATAGCGGTACAGTTAAGTGGTTTAACTCACAAAAAGGATTTGGATTTATCACAGCAGATAATGGCGGAGAAGATATTTTCGTACATTTTTCAGCAATCGTAACAAACGGATTTAAGACATTGGAAGATGGCCAAAGAGTTACTTATGATGTAGAAAAAGATCCAAAAGACAGCAAAAAACTCAAAGCAGTTAATGTTTGTGTAGCATAGTTTAAACCAATAAAACCTGAGTTGTCGTAAGAATATTATATTCTATTGTTGTAAAACCATTTGAATATTTGTATTATATGTAGGCTGTAAGTTTTGCAGACCAGATGAGAATCTGGTCTGTTTTTTTAATTTATTTATAGGATTCAAGTATCAAAAGCTTGTTTATATATTAGAGTTCGTCAATTTGCACAATTTATGTTCAGATAAAATTGATACACAACATAGTTCATTCGCAACGCGCTCCCGCTTGGATTCAGCCGCAGCGTTTTTATTAGAGCGAGAGCGTGTCCGAATGATTTCATACTTATGTACCACGTATTGAGAGAAAGCCTGTATAAATAAAATAAGTTGCTATTGGAAAGAGGTTATGTTATACTTCTGCTTGTTGGGAATGAATGTCTCCCTTGGTAACCACCAGAACCGCTATCATGCTGATGACTTCTGCAATTTACGCAGAAGCTGTCAGTTTTTTTATTTCACGAGTGATATTGGAAGGAGAAGCAATATGCTTACAAGTCTGGCACTTATTTTTTTATTAGGCCTTATGTTAGGAAGTATTTTTAACAAATTAAAACTGCCAAGTTTACTTGGTATGATTATTACAGGAATGATTCTAAGTCCTTATGCACTGAACCTGTTGGATTCCTCTATTTTAGGGATATCAGGAGACCTGCGGCAACTGGCCTTAGTTATTATTTTAACCAGAGCAGGATTGTCGCTGGATATCGGTGACCTGAAAAAGGTGGGAAGGCCGGCGGTACTCATGTGCTTTGTACCAGCCTGTTTTGAGATCATAGGGGTGGTACTGATTGCACCGAATTTATTGGGAATAACGACATTGGAGGCTGCTATAATGGGAAGTGTAATAGCAGCAGTTTCACCAGCTGTTGTTGTGCCGCGTATGATAAGATTGATGGAAGAAGGATATGGGACAGAAAGAAGCATTCCACAACTGATTCTGGCAGGTGCATCTGTAGATGATGTGTTTGTAATCGTACTATTTACGGCCTTTACTTCACTGGCAACAGGAGAAAGCGTATCAGCAGTAAGTTTTTTGCAGATTCCGATTTCCATTGTCTTGGGAATTGTGTTTGGAATAGCATTGGGAATTGTATTGACCATATTCTTTAAAAAAGTCCATATGAGAGATTCGGTCAAGATACTGATTATCCTTAGTTTGTCCTTTTTAGTAATTGAATTGCAACAGCAATTGGAAGGAATCGTGCCTGTTTCAGGATTACTTGCTATTATGAGCATGGGAATTGCCATTAATCAAAAATACAATATATTGTCACAGAGATTGTCTGCAAAATACAGTAAATTATGGGTGGCAGCAGAAGTACTGCTATTCGTATTAGTAGGTGCGACGGTTGATCTGCAATATGCAATAAAAGCAGGGAAACTGGCAGTTCTCCTGGTAGTCGGGGCTTTATTATTCAGAATGACAGGTGTTTATTGCTGTCTTTTGAAGACAAAATTAACTTCAAAAGAACGATTATTCTGTATGGTTGCATATACTCCAAAAGCGACAGTACAGGCAGCAATTGGTTCGATTCCGCTGTCCATGGGGCTTGCATGTGGGCAGCAGGTCTTGACTGTTGCAGTTTTGTCAATTCTGATAACAGCACCTTTTGGTGCAATCTGTGTGGATAATTTATATAAGAAATTATTACCAGGAACAGAAGCTATCCATTGACAATTCCCCTATTCAGTGTTAGTCTATTCTTAATAAGCGAAAGCGAGGAATTTTTTTGTTAATTGTATCTTAATGGAAATCATTAATTTTATGAGCTGGTAATGCAGGCAGCCTGATTTATTGAAAAGGCTTTCTTTTTGTTACCATAATCCATGTAAGATGTGATAGGAATAGTGATTGTATTTTGTGACCTATGGGACATGTTTTTACATGGATATCCCATAGGTTTTTTTATGCGCATCTCGCGGAAAGAAAGTAGTTGCTACACAACCCGCCCGGGCGCGGAGAATGTGCCAAGGCACATTCTTTATTGTGGAAAAAAATGATTAAGAGGAGATACAATGAATCATACATTTGAAATATTAGGATTTCAACAGATTATAGAACAGTTACAAACGTATGCCAATACGGCACAGGCGAAAGAGGAGATAAAGCAATTAGAGCCTTATCTGTCAGAATCAGAACTTCGGAAGAATATGCGTGATACCACGCAGGCAAGACTGATGCTGGATAAGATAGGTACACCACCCATTCCGATTATGGAGCGTGTTGCAGAATATGTGTATCAGGCAGTAAAGGGAGAACTGTTATCACCGGAGGATATTGCAAGTATAGGAACTTTTTTAAGTGCAGTGAACCGATTGAAAGGATATCTGGAGCGGGGAAAGGAACATCGGATAGGGATTGCTTTTTACAGTGACAATCTGGTACCGATAGCCGATGTGGCGGAAGAAATTGAACGTTCTATCCGGGATGGACGAATTGATGATTATGCATCCGGAACATTACGTGACATTAGAAGGGAAATACTGTTATTAGAAGAAAAATGTAAGAATAAAGCGGAAAATATTCTGCGCGTCAATCAATCCTATATGACAGAAGCTTTTGTGGTGAATCGGAATGGCAGAATCTGCTTACCGGTAAAAAAAGAGTATAAAGCAAAAATCCAGGGAAGCGTGATTGATAAGTCCACAACCGGAAATACCTTATTTATTGAGCCCGCCGCTGTGGCAAAACTGCAAGAGGAGCTGGAGGGATACCGGATTGAGGAGGATTGTGAGGAGCGCCGTATTCTTTATTCCCTCATTTGTATGATCGCAGATCAGGAGGCAATCATCTGGGAAAATATCCGTATGATTGTTAAATTAGATTTTATTTTTGCAAAAGGAAAGCTGAGCGCTGAAATGGCAGGGATTGAACCGGAAATCAACACTGATAGAGTAATTATGCTGCAAGGGGCAAGGCATCCGATGCTGAAAAAAGAAGAATGTGTACCGCTGGATGTTAGCATAGGAAAAGAAAATATGGGTATGATTATCACCGGACCGAATACAGGTGGTAAGACGGTGGCGATTAAGACGATTGGCCTCATGAGCCTGATGGCTTGTGCCGGACTTCACGTACCTTGTACGAAAGCTGACATAACAATGAATAATCAGGTGTTGTGTGATATTGGAGACGGACAGAATATTGCAGATAACCTATCTACTTTTTCTGCACACATTAAGAATATCATTGGGATACTGCAAGTAGTTACGGCAGAAAGCCTTGTCATATTAGATGAGCTTGGTTCCGGAACCGATCCGGCGGAAGGGATGGGAATTGCAATCGCAATCTTAGAGCAGCTTCGGCAGAGCAAGTGCATCTTTCTGGCAACCACACATTACCCGGAAGTAAAGGAATATGCGGCAGAGCACGTTGAAATTCTGAATGCCAGAATGGCGTTTGACAGAGAGAGCCTGAAGCCTCTTTACAGATTAGAAGTAGGAAAAGCGGGAGAAAGCTGTGCATTATATATTGCCAAGAGGCTGGGATTTCCAAACGAGATGCTGCGTATGGCAGCCAAAGCCGCATATCAGTCATCAGCTGATAAGATTGACAGGTTGGTGGAGGAATTATCATTGGAACAACAGGATATTGATTTCAAAAAGATAGCAGTACCTGGCATTAAAAAATATATTCCGGTGAAAAAGGACCCAGTTTGGGATATTACTTTTGCCAGAGGAGACAGTGTAACGGTGTCGCCCGGAAACCAGATTGGAATTGTAGTAAAAGGTGCAGATAAAGAAGGAAATGTTCTGGTTCAAGTGAAGAAGGAGAAAAAGCTTATCAACCATAAACGACTGCAGTTAAAAGTGCCAGCGACAGAACTTTATCCGGAGGATTATGATTTCTCCATCATCTTTGATACGGTTGAAAATCGCAAGGCAAGACACAAGATGGGAAAGAAATATCAGGGAGACCTGATGATTTTTACGGAAGAATAGGTTACAGTTCATCCACGAATGTTGCTATGAAGCCGTAAGGCTGAATAGTAACAAGAATAGAAAGGATCAGACATGTTTAAAATAGGGGAATTTTCGAAGATTACACAGGTATCGGTTAGGATGCTGCGCTACTATGATGAGAATCAGATTCTCGTACCAGAGAAGGTAGATGAGACAACAGGATACCGTTTGTATGCAAGCAGGCAGATTACGCAGGTGAATCGAATCATATTCTTAAAGAATCTGGGTTTTAACATTGCAAAGATAAGGGAATGTCTGGAAAACTGGGAGAGTAATAAGATACAGACAGATCTGGAATTACAGGCAAAAGAAATAGAACTGAGCATTCAGCAGGAACAGGAAAAATTAATACGTCTGCGGGCTTCTCTTTATGATCTGGAAAGGCAGCAATTACATCTAAATACGCAGATTGTAATAAAGTCACTTCCTGCCTGCCATGTATTTTCGGTCAGAAAAGTGGTACCTGATTATTTTCATGAATGTGAATTATGGCAGGAACTGGAAGAGAAGATGCCGGATGCAGAAGGGTTATCCTGTTTTTCTATCTATCATGATTTTGACTATAAAGAGCAGGATGTAGATATAGAAGCTTGTGTGGTGGAAGACGGAACGTATCGGAGTAAGAGGTCGGATATCGTGAAAAGACAAGTCACAGCAGTTGCGCACGCAGCATGTTTCATGGTGTATGGACCTTATGAGAATATTGGAGTCGCATATCGTGAATTCGGTATGTGGTTAGCGGAACATCCGGAATATCAGATGTGTGGACAAAACCGACAGATATGTCATGTGAGTGCATGTAACACAAATAATCCGGCAGAATATGTAACGGAATTACAAGTTCCAATTGAGATAGCAGACACCCATGTTATAAAACCCGCTTGACTCTCACATGGTGTCATGGTTTAGGATGGTGCTACCATGAAGAGAGAGAGGGAACAGAATGTACGAATTAATTCCTATTGGAAGAATGCAGTGTGATGAGAAAAAAGGAACGATTTGTCTGCATAAGGCATATCATAAAGGGTTGAAATACCTTGAATTATTCAGCCATATGATTGTATTTTTTACGCATGAGAAAGACGGTGCAAGGTTACAGGAGCAGGTATTTCAAATTGTATCAGTGGATGAAAAGACAGGTACGATAGAATTCCGGTCAGGACAGTTACAGTATGAATGGTCAGTGTATCAAACAGTATTTGATATCAAGCCTTATTTTCCTTGTGAAGACCGCGTCAGAAAAAGTACTATATGGGATGAAAATAAAATAAAAATGATGTGTGTAGAACCTTCTGTAATTTTGAAGGGAGAATCCTATGAGATAGCTCCAATAGGAAAAATCGGGGTCAGGGAAGGGAAAAAATATATTGCATTACAGGAAGGCGCAAATACTATCCTGCAAATGGCTGCATGCTGTTCCCATATCAAGATTATCTGGTGGTTCGATAAGTTTGACAGTAAGAAATACAGGAGATGTGTAACCTGTAGTCCGCCATATGAGAATGCCGGGCGAACAGGAATATTTGCATCGCGTTCACCGGTAAGACCCAATCCAATTGCAATAACGACTGCCAAAATAACCAGAATTAACAATGAGCAAAAGCAGATATTTGTCAATGAGATAGAGGCTTTCGATGGGACACCATGTATTGCATTGCTGCCATATAGGGAAGAAATGGATCTGTGGGCTGATATCCGTGTACCGGAATGGCTGGCACATTGGCCAAAGTGGCTGGATGAAAAAGAACAAGGTGAACTTACGGGTGCTATGGGAGTGAAAAAAACTGCATTGGAATTTCTTCTGGAGCAACAGAAGGAAAGCAATGGACTGGAAAAGGAAGATGCTTTGTTTTTAGAGGGCAATCGTGATGAAAATAAGAAGATACCTACAGCCATCCGTATAAGAGGTGCGCGGGAAAATAACCTTAAAAATATCGATTGTTTTATTCCGTATCATAAAATTACAGCTGTAGTGGGTGTGAGCGGCAGTGGAAAATCCAGTCTGGTAAATGATACCATCTATGCGGAATGCAGGCGGAGGATGGATTTCTTAACAACAATGTCCGGAGAAATGAAGAGACCGGATATGGACAGCATGGAAGGGACGATTCCGGCTGTTCTCTTATCGCAGGGGGAGATTCACAGGAACAGTCGTTCTACGGTGGGGACGTATTCCAACGCGTACGATTACCTGCGAAGCATTTTTGCTGCGGTCGGAATTCGGCACTGCCCTGTATGTGGCAATCCTGTGATACCGATGGCGGAAGAACAAATCATCCAAATACTGGATTCTTGCAAGGATGTAACCATATATGACCTTAAGAAACAAAAAATAGATACAGGAAATCTGTCTGAACGTATCCATAAAGCGTTAAGCCGATCTGAAGGAGCAGTATATGCCCGCATTGCAGATGGGGATGAGATGTTATTTCAGACAACGCAGAAATGTTATATATGTGACAAACTGTTATATGAACTGGCACCTTCTACATTTCAATACAGCAATCCGGAAAGCTTGTGTCCGGTCTGTGCTGGTCTTGGAGAGAAAACGGAGGTAGACATCAGCAGGCTGGTGGAACATCCTGACATGTCTATTCTGCAGGGAGCATCTTCATGGTGGGGAGAACTACAGCAATTTATAGAAAACCCTAATGCGAACTGGATGAAGGGTGAGGTCATAGGACTTGCAGAAAAAATGAATGTAGATCTGCGGCAGCCATGGTGCGAATTGCCGGAAGAATTCCGTCAGAAGGCAATCTATGGCAGTGACGGAGAAGAAGTCACGTTTGTATACCAGAATAAGAAGAATGGACGAAAAGGAGAGATTACGCGTCCTGTAGAGGGCGTTTATCATATCATTGCGCGTTGTTGTCTGGAAAAAGGAAATCAGGCATTTACCGACAAGTATACAAAGAAAGTAAAATGCGATTCCTGTGACGGGGAAAAGCTAAATGCCGAAGGACGCATAGTAACGATTGGAAACCGAAGATTCCCGGAAGCAGCCGCGTTGTCTTTTCGTATGATTGCTGATTGGTGCCGTGAACTGCCGGAAATCTTAACGAAATATCATTTTGACAGCATTCGGGAACAGGTGCGCAGGCTATATCAATTAAGTGTCACCGCAGAACAACTGGGAATTGCATATTTGCAATTGGATAGAGCGACGAATACACTGTCGGGAGGAGAAGCACAGCGGCTAAAATATATGTCCGTAATGAATCATGCCATGTCAGGCATGCTCTATGTTCTGGATGAACCATCAAAGGGTCTGCATCCGAAGGATTATGCGAAAGTGGCACGCGCGATAGAAACGCTAAGAGAAAGCGGGAATACTGTAGTAATGGTTGAACATAATACGGACATGATAGCAATTGCAGATAATATCATAGAAATCGGGCCGGAAGCCGGAGAAAAAGGAGGCTGCTTAATCGGGGAAGGAGACTTTCAGGCAATGATGCAGCATCGCGGCACCAGAATCAGCAGGTATCTTGGAAAAGAAAAAATAGAAGAAAGTTTTCCAAAATGCAATCTTCAGGCAGCAGAGTGGTTACGTATTTTCGGAGGAAATTATAACAATCTAAAAGATGTGGATGTATCAATTCCCATTGGTGCCATGACCTGCATCTGCGGTGTGAGCGGAAGCGGTAAATCAAGTCTGGTAAAAGGAGTCATCTGTCAGGAACTGTCAAAGCGTATAGTGGAACATGCAGGTGCCGGAAGGTGTAATGGAATCGAGAATGCAGACAGGTTTGAAAAAGTGATCATGGTGGATCAATCTTCCATTGGAAGAACGCCTGCTTCCGTACCTGCGACATATATTGGAATCATGGATATGATCCGCAAAGTATTTGCCGCGGCTGCACATGCAGCAAAACAAAAATTTACTGTATCGGCATTTAGCTTTAATGGAAAAGAAGGACAATGTGATCATTGTAATGGAAATGGTAAGATAAAGGCAAAATATGCGGAAGATATCTGGATTACATGTCCGGTCTGCCAGGGAAAGCGTTATAAGTATCACGTCTTGGAAATTATGTATCAGGGAAAGAATATAGCTGATATACTGGAATTCAGCATAGATGAGGCATATCAGTTTTTTTCCCCAATGGAAGATATCAGAAAACCGTTAGCCATCTTACAGGAAGTGGGGCTTGGTTATCTGAAGCTGGGACAAAGCGCAACAACACTTTCGGGCGGGGAAGCCTCCAGATTGAAGCTTGCAAAAGAGCTGATTGTCTATAATACCAAAAATACATTATTTTTGTTTGATGAGCCAACAACCGGTCTGCATTTTTCGGATATTGAGAATCTGAACCGGCTGTTTCGAAGACTTATCGCGGAGGGAAATACTCTTATTTTAATCGAACATAATAAGCAGATGTGCACTTACTGTGACTGGCTCATCGAACTTGGGCCAGGAGCAGCAGAAGCAGGAGGGCAGGTAGTGAAACAGGAAATCATATGTTAAAAGAGCATGGAGAAAAAATATAAAATAAATGCCGCCAAAGCGGTAAATGGAGCGTTTATGAATGAAAAAAATAAAATACTTGAAACGGATAGGCTGGTCTTGCGCCCGGTTACAATAGAAGATGCAGAAGAAATGTATGCATATTTCAAAGAACCGAATGTCGGTCCGAATGCGGGCTGGAAACCACATGATAATATCAAAGAAACATGTGATTTCTTACATATGATATTTATAGGAAAAGAAAGTGTATACGGAATTGAATTAAAAGAAAATGGCAGACTGGTGGGTTCTTTGGGGCTGATTGAAGATCCGAAGAGAGAAAACGGTAATACGCGTATGCTGGGGTATTCGATGTCAGAAAATTATTGGGGACAGGGAATTATGACAGAAGCAGTAAAAAGGGTTCTGCAATACGGATTCGAAGAAATGGGACTTGAGCTGATATCCGCATACTGTTATCCTCATAATGAACGTTCTAAATCAGTAATCAGTAAGTGCGGATTTACCTATGAAGGAACCCTTAAAAGATGTGAGGTATTGTACAATGGAGCAGTTTATGATAATGAATGTTATTCTATAATTAAAGAGTAAAGATACTCGGCGTAGCAGGTTTGGAACAGATGGTGGCGGACAAAGCATAAGAATTGCATTTCTCTTCTTATTAGTGGTATTATAAAATTACTAAGTATCACAAAGGGGGAATAATAGATGCATCATGAATTGACAGAGCAGGATATACAGAAGATGAAAGAAGAAATTGAATATAGAAAGCTCGTGGTACGTAAAGAAGCTTTGGAGGAAGTGAAGGAAACAAGAGCACATGGAGACTTAAGTGAGAATTTTGAATACCATGCCGCCAAAAAAGTGAAGAATCAGAATGAAAGCCGTATCCGTTATCTGGAAAGAATGATTAAAACAGCGGTTGTAGTGTCGGAGGAATCAAAAGAAGACGAGATCGGCATGAATAATACAGCCACACTTTTCTTTGAAGAAGATGGAACTACAGAGCAGTTCAGAATCGTAACAACAGTTCGCCAGGACTCCTTAAAAGGACTTATCAGTACGGAATCGCCAATTGGAAAAGCAATTTTAGGGCATAAAGCAGGGGACAGAGTCTATATTCAGGTCAACGATTCTTATGGATACTATGTTGTAGTAAAAGCAATTGAAAATACGGCGGATGATGGTAGTGATAAACTACGGAATTATTAAAAGATAGAATGATTAAACTGCCTGTTTTCGTGGAATACTCTGATTAGTAGTTGTACGCGACCAAAGGTCGCAGGCGGGAGCAAATAATGAGGATTCCTAGGCATATAGGTATTATTCCGGATGGAAACAGGCGATGGGCAAAAAGAAGTGAATTAGATAAGGAAAAGGGTTATGAGAATGGACTCGCACCAGGACTGAATCTGCTTCGGGCGGCCAGGAAACTGGGTGTAGAAGAGATTACGTATTACGGGTTTACGGTAGACAATTGTAAAAGACCTGTCAAACAAGTGAGAGCATTTCAGAAAGCATGTGTAGATGCTGTGAAATTGATCGAACAAGAGGATGTGAGCTTATTTGTGATAGGGAATACGGAATCTTCTTTCTTTCCCAGAGAACTTCTGCCATATACAGCAAGAAGACAGGCAGATACAAATAAGATGAAAGTTAATTTTCTGGTGAATTATGGATGGGACTGGGATCTTAAGAATGGACTCTGCTCGAAGGATATTTCACGTGTTGACATGATTATTCGTTGGGGCGGCATGTGCCGTTTATCGGGGTTCTTACCGGTTCAGTCGGTATATGCTGATTTTTATATTATACCGGAAATGTGGCCGGAATATAAAGAAGAACACTTCCGGCAGGCAATTGCCTGGTACCAGAATCAGGATGTTACCTTAGGAGGATGAAGGCTGCACCACAAAATGGAAATTCATAAAACTTACACATCCTTTTCACAGAAAGGATACAAATCGTAGTTAGAATAAAGAAAAATTAATTATGGTTTGGAAAGGATGTTTATTATGAAGAAAAAATTAGTTATGGCAGTCGTTGCAGCAATGACCTTGTCCTTGGTCGGATGCGGCAGCAAAACAGCAACAGAGGAGCCGACAGTAGTAACTGAGGAAGCAGCAAGTGTGGAAGCAGAGTCAACCGTGGAGCCAACACAGACAGAAGAAGAGTCAACAGTCCAGGATGAAGTGACACTTGGAAAAGTAACAGCAATTGATGGTGATACGATTACAGTAGCTTTAGGAGAAATGAATCTTGCAGGAGATAAATCGGGAGAAGCACCGAGTGGAGACAAACCGGAAGGAGAAGCACCAAGCGGAGACAAACCGGAAGGAGAGGCACCAAGCGGAGATAAGCCGGAAGGAGAGGCACCGAGCGGAGATAAAGCGGAAGGAGAAGCACCGAGCGGGGATAAACCGGAAGGAGAAGCACCGAGCGGAGAAAATAAGGGAACGCCTTTCGAAGAAAGCGGAGAAACAGTCACAATTACACTGGATGATACAATTACTATTCAGCTTCAGGACGGCGGTAGCACGACAGAAGGAACAAGTGATGATATTGCAGAAGGCAGCATAATTTCGATTATCTATGATGCAGATGGCAATGTCACATCAATTGAGGTGATGGGCCAGAGCGGAGATGCAGGATCATCTGCAACAGAAACTTCTACCGAAGAAACCACAGAAGAAACTACTTCAACAGAAGAATAAAAATTTTATAAAAATATTATGGTACATAAAGCGTCAGAAAAAACTGGCGCTTATTTTCTTGCTCTGAGCGAGTAATTAGAAAAATGATCTGCTGTCAGAAACATTTGGAGAATACCTAGCAAACAACTGGGAAAAAGGATTGAAAAGAAAGAATAAGCTTGCTATACTATTGATTATAGTCAAAAAAGGAGCAGAATAGATGTTAAATCAATTTTCAAGAACGGAAATTTTATTTGGAGCCGATGCCATGAAAAAATTGTCGGATGCGCGGGTAGCGGTTTTTGGAATCGGAGGTGTAGGAGGATATACCGTTGAAG
>JAEWWQ010000379.1 GCA_023458855.1 Bacillota bacterium | reverse complement strand
GAATACGATGCGCTTCTTCCGTCTGAAATGCATCGCGGAATTTTTTTTCTATTTTTCTGGCATCCTTTTCAATCTTTGCAAGACCCGCCTGAATCTCGGCTTCTGTCAGTATCATTTCTGTTGCCGGGAATATAACTACCTGTTGCAGCTTTTCAATGGACCGCTGGCTCAGGATATCAAAACTACGCATTGAATCAATGTTTTCTCCCCAAAGTTCGATCCGGTATGGATTCTCCTCTGTCAGGTCAAAGATATCAATAATTCCGCCGCGGATACTGAACTGCCCCGGTGCTTCCACCTGATAATTCTTTTCATATCCCATTTCTACTAACTTGGCTGCAAGATAATTCTCGTCCACCTCAGTTTCTTTATCAATCGTAATTACATGGTTTTCCAAGACTGTAAGCGGCACCTGCGGTGTCATCATACTATCGAACGTGGTAATGATCGTACACGGTTTTTTCTCTAATATCTTACGGAAACACTTCATACGCTCTGCTACCAATTGATTTCCATGAATATCTGCCTGATAGAATATCAGATCCTTTGTTGGAAATATTATGGCATTGGTATCATAAAATTTATAATCTTCGTATATTTCTTTTGCCTTTATATCATTAAAAGTAACAATGATCTTATAATTAAAACCACCGCTAAGGCCATATATCATATGCAATTTTTGTGAATCGACACACCCTGTCAATGCAATACTGCAGTTATCCCGCTGTATTGCCTCCGCAATCTGTTCGAATTCTCCCATCTCCCACAAAGGAGCACGTAATGCCTTCACTTTACTACCTCTTATCACACTTTCTTATTATACTGATTCATTGCCTCATCTACTTTACCACTGATCAGAAGTTGAACTGCTTCTGCTGCCCTGCTCCTGCTATCGTCCATAGTCTCTTGTTCTGCCTTATTAAAATGTCCCAAAACATAATCTGCAAGTTCATACCCTTTCGGTTTTTCTCCTACACCGACTTTAACCCGTAAAAATACATCATGTCCAAGATGTGCAATAATATTTTTAATCCCATTATGACCTCCTGCACTTCCCTTTTTACGAATGCGGATCTGTCCTACCTCCATGCTGATGTCATCATAGATTACAATCAGTTCCTCCTGCTCCTCGATTTTATAATAATCTATGACAGCCCTTACGCTTTCACCACTTAAGTTCATAAAAGTCTGTGGCTTTACCAGTATTACTTTCTGTCCGTTTATATATCCTTTTCCGATAAGTGCTTTATGCTTATTCTCCATGACACCAATGTCATATTTTTCTGCAATTTTGTCTATTATCTGAAATCCCACGTTATGTCTTGTTCCTGCATAATCTTTTCCCGGATTCCCTAATCCTATTATTATATACATCGCTGCTCCTGCCTGCATGCCTGTCATGCGTATATTATATTTACATTATGATGTCGGGGTCAAAAAGTCATGCTTTTTCATGCAAGCATGAAATACATGACCTTTTGACCCTGGTATCACATTATTAGATTACTAGAATTAAAAAGGGATGTCAATTGACATCCCTTTTATACCTCTCAATATCTTATGCTTCTGCCGCTTCCGGTTCCAAAAGTGCTTTTTCATAGCTGGAAAGAATCGTATTCTGAATACTTTCTCTTGTAGAAGAATTAATCGGATGCGCAATATCTCTGTATTCTCCATCAGTTGCTTTCTTGCTCGGCATTGCGATAAATAATCCTTTTTCCCCTTCGATAACTTTGATATCATGAACTACAAATTCATCATCTATCGTTATTGAAACAATGGCTTTCATCTTACCCTCTTTTGTAATTTTCCGCACGCGCACATCAGTAATAGTCATTTTGTGTTACCCCCTTGTTTTAGTCATTCGTAGTAGCTTGATTAAATAACGTACCTTTCATTTTTTTCCACCACTATCTTAATGCTATTCTCGCCTTTATGATAGGAGTTTGCACGAATCGTATCGCGGCTTTCTACGATGCAATTCTCAATGTGTGTATTATCACCTATGTAAACATCATTTAAGATAATGGAATTCTTAATATAGCAATTATTTCCGATAAATACCTTCTTAAAGATAACAGAATCTTCCACCGTGCCATTCACAATACAACCGCTTGAGATCAGGCTGTTGTGAATCTGTGCCCCCACATTATACTTGGCCGGAGGTAAATCATCTACCTTGGAATAGATATCAGGATACTGATTAAAGAAATAATCTCTGATCTCCGGTTTGAGAAAATCCATATTGGTATCAAAATAATCCTCCACCGTTGCAATATTTCTCCAGTAATCCTTAATCTTATACCCATAGATTCTTTTCAGATTTTTATAACGGATCAGGATATCTTTTACAAAGTCGTGCCTGTCTTCCTCTTCTGATTTTTCAATTAATTCAATTAACTGACGCCTCCTGATTACGTAAATACCACAGGAAATCGTATTTGTTTTTGCAACAATCGGTTTTTCTTCAAACTCTTCAATCCTGAAGTCTTCATTCATCTTGATTGTTCCATATCTTTCCACATCCACGCCAGAAGCTATTTCTTTACATACAACCGTAATATCTGCTTTTTTCTCTATATGATATTCAAGGATCTTATTATAATCCATCTTATAAACACAATCTCCGGAAGCAATGATAACATACGGTTCATGACTGTTTTTTAAGAATGAAAGGTTCTGATAGATTGCATCTGCAGTACCACGATACCAGTTATTGTTCTCTGCCGTAACCGTTGGTGTGAATACATATAACCCACCCTGCTTACGTCCGAAATCCCACCATTTGGAAGAACTTAAGTGTTCATTCAGGCTTCTTGCATTATATTGCGTCAATACTCCTACCTTCTGGATATGGGAATTTGACATACTGCTTAATGCAAAATCAATACTGCGGTAGCTTCCGGCAATCGGCATAGCCGAAATTGCTCTTTTTTGTGATAATTCTTTCATCCTGTGGTTATTCCCACCTGCCAAAATAATTCCTATAGCTCGCATTGTTCATCACCTGCCTTAATTAGTGTTTTTCCGCTTTCGAGTCTTGCCTCAGGATAATCTTCAATGCTCGTAATACCAGCTATTACCGAGTTCTTCCCTGCTGATATATGAGAAGGGATTCTGCTTTTCTCCCCGACCGTCACTAATCCATGGTCATAAATATGCGGATCTGCCTCATTGGGAACTTCTTCTCCAACGCCAAGGTGCACATCATCGCCAATGATAACATTTTCTGCAATAATGCCCTTATCTATCTCACAATTCTCACCAATCACTGTTTCATTCATAATAATGGAATCTCTGACGATCGTGCCTTCTCCTATGGTTACACCACAGCCAATCACGGAATTGACTACTTTACCGCATATCGTGGAACCGGCTCCTATGATACTCTTTTCTACAACACTGTTGCACGATACATATTGTGGCGGAAGCGTCATGCTCCTTGTATAAATCCTCCAATACTCTTCATACAGATTAAACTCCGGTACGATATCTATGAGTTCCATATTGGCCTGCCAATAGGAATGTAAAGTTCCTACATCCTTCCAGTAACCATTATATTCATACGCATACATCGGCGCACCGTTTTCGTGTAAGTACGGAATGATATGCTTTCCAAAATCCAGCGCCGGCTGTTCTGCTTTCGCGATTAATGCCTTTTTCAATGTGCGCCAGTTAAATATGTAGATACCCATGGAAGCCAGATTGCTTCTTGGATCCTTTGGTTTTTCCTCAAATTCGGTAATCTTTCTATTCTCATCTGTAATAACGATACCAAACCTTTTTGCCTCTTCAATCGGAACAGGCATAGCTGCAATTGTAACTTCAGCACCATTTGCCTTATGGAAATCGAGCATCACCTCATAGTCCATCTTATAAATATGATCTCCTGAAAGAATCAGTACATAATCAGGATTATAGGTTTCCATATAATCAATGTTCTGATAGATCGCATTGGCTGTCCCCGTATACCATTCACTATTGGAACTCTTCTCATATGGTGGCAGAACAGTTACACCACCTATATTACGGTCCAGGTCCCATGGAATACCGATGCCAATGTGCGTATTCAGCCTTAAAGGCTGGTACTGTGTTAGCACTCCGACCGTATCAACCCCGGAGTTAATACAATTACTTAATGGGAAATCGATGATTCTATACTTTCCGCCAAAAGCCACTGCCGGCTTTGCCACTTTTGATGTCAGCACCCCCAGACGGCTGCCCTGCCCGCCTGCCAACAACATGGCAATCATTTCTTTTTTTATCATGCTATCACCTCATTCCGTCCCCCTATTACTTAAGGACTCTATTCAAGTATAATGATTATAACATATGCTTTCCCGAAAGTGAATGATTTTTACAAAATAATTCTCTATTTTATCCATTTTTTATGTGTATTATACACAAACATTCCACGCAACTTTATTTCTTTTTGTATAAATTATACATTGTTTTTACTTTTTTATGCTATTTTAATGGAACTATGCGTTATTTTGTCTGTTTCTTACATTATAAAGGAAGCGACAATAATTCCAGCGTCTTTTCGAATCCTTAAAATTGTATTGGTTTTTTTAGTATATATGAGTATAATAAAAATAAAGCTATCTTTTTAGCACTAATTAGAATAGGAAGTGTATGTATGTATCAAATTGATTTTGACCACCCAGTCCATGTCTATTTTATTGGAATCGGTGGCATAAGTATGAGTGGCCTGGCCGAAATATTATTAGAATCCAGCTTTCGTATCTCCGGTTCTGACGCCAAAGAATCTTCCCTTACGAAAGCATTAATAGAAAAAGGAGCCGCTATCCAATATGGGCAACGTGCAGAAAATATAACCTCTGATATTGATTTAGTTGTTTATACTGCTGCCATCAGGAAAAATAATCCGGAGATGCAGGCTGTCCTTGCACAAAACATTCCGATGCTCACAAGAGCAGAGC
>JAEWWQ010000378.1 GCA_023458855.1 Bacillota bacterium | reverse complement strand
GGGAAGCGGATGTCATTATATATGCGGGATCGCTGGTAAATCCCAAGCTGATAGAGGTGAAAAAGGAAAATTGTACCGTATATAACAGTGCATTCATGACATTGGAAGAAGTGATTGCAGTCATAGAGGAAAGCGAACAAAAAGGATATGTGACAGTCAGGTTACATACAGGAGATCCCTGTCTTTACGGGGCGATAAAGGAACAGATGGATGAATTGGCAAAGAGAAATATCGTGTATGATATTTGTCCGGGTGTCAGTTCGTTTTGCGGAGCGGCAGCTAGTCTGCAGGTAGAATATACCTTACCGGATGTCTCACAATCTGTGATAATCACCCGCATGGAAGGCAGGACACCGGTGCCGTCAACAGAAAGCATCCAAAGTTTTGCATCCCATGGGGCGACCATGGTGATCTTTCTAAGTACGGGGATGCTGGAAATGTTATCACAACGGCTTGTGGAAGGCGGTTATACAGAAGATACCCCCGCTGCGATCTGCTATAAAGCAAGCTGGCCGGAAGAAGAAAAGTACCTTTGTACGGTAGGAACCCTGGCGGAAACAGCAAAGGAACATCAGATTACAAAGACAGCTTTAATCATTGTTGGCCGGGTTTTACAAGGCGATTACCGGCGTTCGGAATTATATCATCCACAGTTTACCACGGAGTACCGCAAAGGAAAAAAGTAAAAGTATGAAAATTCACATGATCAGTTTTACGGAAAATGGATATCTGCTTGGCTGCAAGATAAGGCAGGAACTGCAACAGCAAATGGAATACAGTGTGGAAGAAAAAAGTATTGTCTTGACAGGAAAACCGTTTACCTGTTCCTTACAGGAATGGACAGCGCATGCTTTCCAATATGCAGAAGTGATCGTATATATCGGTGCATGTGGAATTGCAGTACGAAGCATCGCCCCTTTCTTACGAAGTAAGTATGTAGATCCGGCTGTTATTGTAGTTGATGAAGCGGGGAAGTTCTGTATTTCACTGCTCTCCGGGCATGTCGGCGGTGCAAATGAATGGACTGAACTAATCGCAGGGATAATTGGGGCAGTACCTGTGATTACGACGGCAACAGATATCAGACACTGCTTTGCAGTCGATGTGTTTGCAAAAAAGAAGGGTCTTTATCCTTACCCGAAAGTAAGATGCAAAGAGATATCAGCAGCATTAGTCGAAGGTAAGAATATTTATGTGAAAAGTGATTTCCAAATAACAGGAGAATTGCCGGAACATCTGATTGCGGGCAATGAAGGGGTTCTTGGCATTCATATCAGTTTATTTCCGGGAAAGAAGAACTGTTTTTCAAATACGCTATATTTAATACCAAGGATTGTAAGTATGGGGATTGGATGTAAAAAGAACATGCCGGAAGAACAAATTGAAGAGGCTGTATTCCAAAGTATACAGGAGATAACAGGATACGATGTGGCAGCATCGGAAAAAAAACAACTTTTAACTGTATGGATGAAAGCAATATGCCAGATTGCAAGTATTGACATCAAAAAAGAAGAAAAGGGGTTGCAGGACTTTGCAAAACATTTTCAGATTCCGTTTGTTACCTTTTCTAAGGAAATGTTGTTGCAAACGGAAGGTGATTTTACCAGTTCTTCCTTTGTGGAGAGCAGAGTCGGTGTGGACAATGTATGCGAGCGGGCGGCAGTATCAGCAAGCGGAAATGGCAGATTAATCATGAAAAAAAAGGCCTGCAATGGAGTGACAGTAGCTCTTGCTGTGGCAGATTGGAGTGTGGATTTTGCATAAATTATATGTTGTAGGGATTGGACCAGGGGTATATGAAGATATGACGATTCGGGCAAGTAAATGTCTGGATGCATGCACCGTCATTATTGGATATACCGTATATGTGGAATTGATTGCACCGTATTTTTCAGGAAAGAGGTTCTTATCAACGGCAATGAAGAAGGAAATAGAACGTTGCCATATGGCTTTTCAGGAAGCGCAGAAAGGTGAGAAGGTTGCGATGATATGCAGCGGAGATGCAGGTGTTTATGGAATGGCAGGTCCGATTCTGGAGTTATCAGAGCAATATCCGGATGTGCAGGTAGAAATCGTAGCAGGAGTAACGGCTGCTTTGAGTGGAGGAGCTCTGCTGGGAGCACCATTGACCCATGATTTTGCGGTGATTAGTCTGAGCGATTTATTAACACCATGGAATACCATTGAAAATCGTCTTGAAATGGCAGCAAAAGGAGATTTTACGATTTGTCTCTATAACCCTTCCAGTAAAAAGAGAGCAGATTATCTGATGAAAGCGTGTGATATTGTCATGCAGCATAGAAGTCCGGATACCGTATGTGGAATCGCAAGGCAGATTGGAAGAGAAGGACAAAGTATGACACAACTGTCATTAAAAGAGCTGAGAGATACGCAGGTCGATATGTTTGCAACAGTATTTATAGGGAATTCAGCTACAAAAATAGCAGGAGACCATATGGTAACACCGAGGGGGTATCATACCAAGTGAAATCAATATTAGTATTTGCCGGAACCAGTGAAGGCAGAAGGATTGCAGAGTATCTGTCAGATCACAGAATACCGGCGCATATCTGTGTGGCAACTGAATATGGAGAGGGATTATTACCCGAAAGTGATATTATTACGATATCGTCTATTCGGTTAGAGGAAGCGCAGATGGAGAAGTTGTTGCAGGGACAGACGTATGCTTTGGTCATAGATGCGACACATCCATATGCGATAGAAGTTTCGAAGAATATCAAAACGGCATGTCAGCAAACCGGAATGCCTTATATCAGAATGTTAAGAGAGGCAGAAAAATATCAGGAGGAAAAGATTCCGGCAGAAGGTGTAGATGGAATCTATGTAGATTCTGTTACCAAGGCCGCAGCTTTCTTGCGCGATACGAATGGCAATGTACTTGTCACAACGGGAAGCAAGGAAATAGATGCTTATCTTACGATTCCGAATGCAAAGGAACGGATGTATTACCGTGTGTTATCAACAGCAGAAGTCGTAGCACGTTGTAAGGAATTAAAAATAGAAGGCAGACACCTGTTTGCCATGCAGGGACCGTTCAGCGAAGCGATGAATTATGCCATGCTTATGGAAATACAGGCAGCTTATCTTGTAACGAAGGATTCCGGAACAGCAGGAGGATTTGAAGAAAAAATAGCAGCCGCCAGACGTGCCAATGTGATACCCGTTATTATAAAAAGACCGGTGGAAAAAAACGGATATGCGTATGATGAAGTGATTCATATGATTGCAGAATATGTGAGTCAGGAAGAAAAAGTAAGACGTATTCAATTGATCGGGATTGGACCGGGAGATGAAAATCTGCTGACAATGCAGGCTAAAAAATATATTGAAAAGGCAGATCTGTTGATTGGTGCGCTTCGTATGGTAGATGCGGTAAGCCATCTTACCAGTCCGTCTGTAATCAAAGTAACCGAGTATCAACCGTCAGCGATTATCAGCTATATAAAAGAACATCCACTTTTTGAAAATATTGTAGTATTATATTCTGGTGACGTCGGATTTTACAGTGGTGCAAAACAATTAGAGAAGAGGCTGGACAAGGTACCGGAATATCAGTATGAAAGAATCTGCGGAATTTCATCACCGGTTTATTTTTTGTCAAGACTTGGAAAACCATGGGATGATGTAAAGATGATAAGTATGCATGGCAAGACAGAAAATGTAATGGCATATGTGCAAGAGAACCAAAGAGTAGTGGTGTTGTTAGGCGGGACAGACAGTGCGTCGAATCTTGCAAAGCAATTCCTGGAGAATCAATTATTCCATGTCAGAATGACCATAGGTGAAAATTTATCATATCCTGAGGAGCTGATACGTTCTGGGAGGCCGGAAGAATGGATTGGAAAGACTTGTGACAGTCTTGCAATTGCATTGATTGAAAACGATACGGCAAAGTCATATATCGTTACCCACGGAATGCCGGATGCGCAGTTTATTCGCGGGAAGGTACCTATGACTAAGATGGAA
>JAEWWQ010000377.1 GCA_023458855.1 Bacillota bacterium | reverse complement strand
ATAATATACGGAGTCTTTTCTACAGGAAAGCTGTCACAATCTTGCTCTAATGTTAAAAAAAGCGTAAACCCATATCTGGATTTACGCTTTTTGCCACTCGATTTTTTTATTTTATCAGCAGGAGATATAAAAATCAAGATTTTTTATCTCTCTAATGAATCACTCTTCTAAATAAGTTCTTAACCTTTTCGACTCTCTTTTCATTCTGATTCGTAATAGGGACCTTGCTTCTATCTGACGGATTCGTTCTCTTGTAACATGATATTCTCTTCCCACTTCTTCCAAGGTCCATATTCTTCCATCCTCAAAGCCAAAACGGAGCCTCAAAATTCTCTGTTCCCTTTCCGTTAACGAAGATAATATTGTCTCAATTTCCCTGCTTAGAAGAACATGCTCTACCATTGTAAATTGCTCCGGCATACTTCCGTCTGCAATGAAGTCCCTAAGTATACTGTCCTCCTTGTCCCCGACAGGAGTATCCAGGGATATGGTATCGCCATGTAATTTTTCAATTTCCTCAATTTTATTTTCTGTTGTATTCAAAAGGTCTGCCAATTCTGCATTGGTAGGTTCCTTTCCATTGTCTATCAGAAAATTCCTGGCTGCTTTGGTAATCTTATGCATTTGCTCTTTCATGTGGACCGGAATGCGGATTGTCCTATCCTGATCCGCAATTGCTCTGGTAATAGACTGTCTGATCCACCACATTGCATATGTGCTGAACTTATAACCCTTATGATAATCAAATTTTTCAACTGCCTTCAACAATCCGATATTTCCTTCCTGTATAAGATCAAGTAATGTCATATTGCTTCCGCTAACATATCTTTTGGCAACACTGACAACCAGCCGCAAATTTGATTTTATCATTATCTCTTTTGCCTGTGTTTCGCCTTTTTCGATTTTTTTTGCTGTCTCAATTTCCTGCTCTGCTGTCAGCAAAGGTATGCTCCCTATCTCCCTCAGATACGCTTTTACAGAATCTTCTATTTCATTTTCTTCCTCATAATCTTCTATCAGGATTATATCATCCTCTTTTATTTTATCTGTTTTATTTTTCATATCTGATTTCATTTGATTATTTATCTCTACCACCATACCATTTCTCTGCAAAGCATTTATTGTCTATCATTACCTCTAAGAACAGAGAATATGCGTATTGTCAATCCAAATACTCATCTGTCTTATAAGAATTGTATTGCTTCTTGATTTTAATAACAATAGATCCATCTGCTTCTTTCTTTTTGTCTTCTATCCTATACTTTGCATTTTTTCGTTCGAGTTTTTTACAGTATGTTTCAAATTCCTGATCCGGATTTGCTTCATTTGCTGTATCAAATCTCATCGTTTGCTGAAGACAGGCACTTATGATTCTTCTCATTATATAACCATCCTTTCTTTAAATTATACATATTTTATCACTCAAAAAAAATTAATGTCAGCAGTTTTTTTCAAAAAATTCATTTTTATTACAAATTACTACGCAATATGATTGAATTTTTGTGCATAATCACCACTGACATATAAATTACTGTAAAAGTGTAATATAAATACCTGTTAAAATCGCTGTGGTTATTACTCCACAGATATTAGCTCCCAAAGCATACTCCAGGATAAAGGATGCCTTATTTACCTTCTGCACTTCCTTCTGTGCTACTTTTGCAGTGGAAGGAACACAGGAAACTCCTGCAATTCCAATAACCGGATTAAAGTTCTTTCCTTTCAAAAAGTAAACCACATATCCGCCTAAAAGCCCGCCTATCCCTGAGAGTAATAATGCAAGCATACCAAGAACTAACAATTTAAGAACAACTGGGTTTAATAGTGTACTGGCATCACATAATACACCAAGCATTAACCCCAGGAAAAAAGTGGCAAAATATAAGAAACCATCCTCAATAAGCTTTACATATTTTGTAAGCCCTGCTTCCCTTACTGCAATTCCAATGAAGAAACTTAAAAATAATGGTGCCGCAACTGGGAATAGCAGACACAATACAGCATTTGCTATAACAGCAAAAATTAACTTCTCATTAGAAGTTATGGAAATCTTTGGTTTTTTATCAATGACTACTTTTCCCCTTAATTCCTTTGGGACCATAAACTTGATTAAATATGGATATCCACCATATGTTAAGCTTAGGTATAAATATGCTACAATAGAAATCGGAACAAAGTATTCCGGTGCCAATTTTAAAGATGCAAACAATACCATTGGTCCATCTGCTCCTCCAATGATGGATACCGCAGCGGCCGCACCATCTGATAATCCCATAAGTTTTGCAATCGGGTAGGTTGCAACGGTTCCCAGTTCAGCAAATAGAGCTATCGTCATACTGATAAACGGATGCGCTAATACATATCCGATATCACATAGAATTCCGATTCCCATAAAAACAAGACATGCGATCAGACCATTGCTGAATGTCAATGTATAAACCGGCTGCAAAAAATCTATCTGCATATATTTCATCAATTCATCTGTTTTTGTTAATAAAGGATTGATAATCAAATTTCCAATCTCATTATTCTCCATAAACAGCACACCCGCATTTACAGCGCACATACCAAATCCCATCGGAATCATGATAAGCGGCTCCAGTGTCCCTTTTTTACCCAGGTAAACAAGTAAAAAGCCTAAAAATATCAAAAAGAACCTGAATATAACGATATTGGGTTCCTGTACGAACATCGTACTAATACCCTGAAATAAATCAAGAATTTTCATATAAATCCCCTAACCTTTTTATAAATTTTGTAGTATAATGCAAACAATCGGTTTTCATTTCATTCATTTGTGCTTTTCTGTCTTTTAGTAAATACGCGGATAATCACTAACAAGACTTTAATCAGCACTGCGATACCATAGGAAATTGCAGTTCCTAGTATCAACGTTTGAAATGGAATGTTTAGAATTTCTGACATGATTTTCTCCTTCTATTAATTTTTGAATTATTTAACTACCGATACTATACTAACAGTTCACTGTTTTTTTCAAATACATATTATCAATGTATACCATATACCAAAGTTATGGATTGATAATTGTAGAAATTATGGATAGGAGAATAAAAATGGACTTACATTATCTGGAAATATTTAACACTATCGCAGAATATCAAAGTTATAAGAAAGCTTCCGATATTCTGCATATCAGTCAACCGGCTTTATCTATTCAAATTAAAAAGCTGGAAGGGCAAATAGGACTAAAGCTATTTGATAAGATTGGAAATAAAATCTATCTGAGTGAAAATGGTATTATGCTTCAGGAATACACCAAAAAGATATTTGATATTATTGACGAACTTGAGAATACGATTTCCGACACACAGAATTTCATTGGCGGAACGCTTAACATTGGTGGCAGCAATACACCCGGTTCCTATCTGTTACCGGAGGTAATTGGGGAATTCAAAAAACTGTATCCCGGCATAAAGTTTAATTTGCATATTGGCAACACAGCAGAGATCTCCCATCTAATCAACAATGGGACTTTAGATATCGCAATCAATGGCGGAAGTTGCTATTACAATGACTATATCTACGTGGAAAAGCTCTTCTCTGATAAACTGTTCATTGTTGCTTCTCCGCAGAACCCATACTGCAGCCACGGTATCATAAACGAAAATGAATTAAAGAAAATGAGTTTTGTCGTCCATAAAACAGATTCCCAGTTATATACCTACTATAAAAATTATATCGACGAATTAAATATTCCGGAAAATATAAATATGTACTTAGGAAATATAGATGCAATCAAAAGAGCGGTAAGTGCGAACTTAGGAGTCTCCCTGATTCCTTATGTTGCTGTAAAATTCGAGTTACAGTTTGGTCTGTTAAAAGTGCTTAATATTTCAGGACATCAGTTCAGTTATCCTTATAGCCTGATTTACAATAAAAATAAGGCACTTTCCGCAACAACTAAAAAATTTATTGAGTTTGTCCGACTCAGTATGCAAAATTATAATTCCAATATTCAGAATTTATTTGATCTGAATCCAAAAGATGACTCTTTAAATGGATAAATCCATTTAAAGAGTCATCTTTTTCAATCTTATTTCATTCCATCATACACAGTTCCCAGAAGTACTTCATTGGGATCCTGACTTAATTCCCAGAGCATAGCACCTCCAAGATTTTTTGATTTGATATAAGCAGTTTTATAACCTATTGATTGTTGATCCTCATAACTAATGAAAACAGAACCATCAAATAGCCAAGGTACCATGGACTGCGAATGGAAGTAACGGGTAAAGGAAGGTTTACTTAAATAATTATCCACAACAGCTTGATAGCTTATGGAATTGGCACCGCCATACCTCTGGTATAATCCATTATTTGCATTATTTACAGAAGAAAACAGATATCCATAAAACGGAATTCCAAGCACAAGCTTATCTGCCGGGAACGAAGCCTTGAGCCATGCATTGACAGCAGCATCCACACTTGATTTATACTGTGGCGAAGTATCAGTATTCGTATAGAGCGGTGCATGAAGATCTGTGTAGGTATCCCACATTCCATGTAGATCGTATGTCATGATAGTCGCATAATCTAAGTATTGTGACAGTTTTGTCATTTCTACGTTATTTACATAAGAACTGCCGGCGCCTCCGGCAATCGTGAGAAGATAATGTTTATTGTCCAGAGCACCCTGTGCATCCAGTTTTTCTCGTATCTTCTGAAGAAGCAATGTGAAGTTCTGTTTATCTTCCGGACGCTTGGAATTCGTTGTCAGGCCTCCGCTGACAGGATATTCCCAATCGAGATCCACTCCATCGAATCCATATTGTTTAATGAACGCCACACAACTATCTGCAAATGCAGTTCTCGTGGCATCTGTAAGTGCTGCATCAGAGAATTTTCCTGACCAGGTCCATCCGCCCACTGAGATCAGCGTCTTCAGATTAGGATTGGTCTGTTTTAAGGAATTCAAAAGCTTAAAGTTATTCAGGTCAATATCAGGATAGCCCAGGGTAAGCTTTAAATCAGAGCTGATATTGGCAAAGGCATAATTGATATGTGTTAATTTATTTGCATCTATCTGATTCGGATAATAGCCGGAATAAGCCGCCCAGGCAGCATAATAGCCAACTATTTTTTGGGAAGATGCCTGAACATCTGGTTCCGGTGTCGTTGGTTCAGGTGCCGTTGGTTCCGGTGTCGGCGATTCCGGGACAGGTGATTCAGGTACAGTTGGCTCCGATGCCGGTGATTCCGGAGCTGGTGACTCTGGTGCAGGTGACGCAGTTGTAGATGACATCGTTGTCACAGCAATCGTGTTACTGGATTCTGACACATCGCCTTTTGCATTTTTTGCCTTTATGTAGAATTGATAATTAGATGCTGCTGTTAATTCTTTTACCGTATACGTAGTAGTTGTTGTCGAAGCAAGGTATGTGTTGTTGCGGTAAATATCATATGTTTTTACTTTGTCTGCAGAAGCTTTCCAGGATAGCGTGACGGAATCTTCTGTGATAGTCACGGCCTGTAAATTTGTGGGCGCTGCTGGTCCGCTTTGACTGGGCTTTGCGGCAAAAGCAACACTGTCAGAAAAGCTGCTGAAAATAGTAAAAAATATAACAGTTAAAGCTAGTACAATTCTTTTGTTTATTATTTTTCTCATCAATTAGTACCTCCCGGTTTTTTATAAAAAAAGTATATCATGCTGTATTTTCCTTGAATAGTTCACAAAATATGGTAAAAAAATAGCCGCTGTCTGATTTTTCAATCAAACTGCAGC
>JAEWWQ010000376.1 GCA_023458855.1 Bacillota bacterium | reverse complement strand
CGCTTTAGGGGGTCGAAAACGACCCCCTAGCTGAAGCCACATAAAATAAGGGATACAGAAATCAAGCTGTAAACTTAATTCCTGTCTCGCTATGTTTATAAGTAATATTAGTTGTTGCAGCAATTTGACTATATGATCCCTAGCAGTATAAAACGCTTAATAAATTAAAGATTTATAGAATAGTATACAATTTCTTCATTACACTTTATTTTATCACCAAATCTTACCGCTCTTCTATAATCTACACCTTCAATTATTTTTTCACTTGTTGCATGATAACGAAGTATTCTCGAATCAATATTCCAAAGTTCTGAAGCCTTTTAAGAGTACTTTTCTTAAATCCCATTTGCAGTTGATTTTTCCACTAATAATTCTTTAATTTTATTTGATATATCCCCAACTGATGGATTTTCGTATAAACCCCTGAGTTCAAAAAGAATACCGAAATAGTCTTCAATTTCCACAGCAATCTGCATAGCAGTCAGTGATTGTACATCTAGTTCAAAGATATTATCTGATAACATGACATTTTCAATCTTCAGTACAGACTTAATAATTTCTATTAATTTTTCACTAACATCAATTCCATTATACTGTTCATCCGATTTATTTTTTTTATCTGTTAATATTGAATTTGTTTTGGCAATAATTTCATTAAATTCCCCGTTTAAATATCTATTCTTTAAAACTATACGACCAACCTTGCCAACTCCTGTTCTTGGTAACTCTTTTAAAGGAATTACATATTTAATATCCAGTCCTATCTTAGATTTAACTGAATACTTAATTCCTGATATCAATTCACTCAATCTTTGCTGTTCATTGCCTTCATTCTGGATAAATAATATAACATCATCCTCTAATGTATCTTTATTTATGATACCGCAGGCTGCTATGTTTCCAACCAGTGAATGATCTACCTTTTCTATCACTGACTCAATATCAAATAGATAGTAATTGACCATATTCACGATTATCATTTCCTTTGCACGCCCTGTAATGACAACCTCCTCATTTTGAATAAATCCAACATCTCCAGTTTTATACCAGCCATCCGCAGAAAATGCATCATTTACAGGCAGATAATACCCGGGAGTAACATTAGGGCCACTAACCTGAATATGACCTACTTTTCCCTCCGCTAAAGTATTATCTTCGTTATCACAGATTCTTACTTTGCAACGTTTGGGTGGAGTACCAAGTCCAACGAAGGTAATTCCCTCCTGCGGATTTTCTTTTATATCTGAACCAATAGACAGGCTACCTCTGTCCAAACAATACGAATTAATTACTTTTTCTTGGGATACACAGGCTACAACCATTGCCTCTGTCACTCCATATACTGGACTAATCATACATTTCTCAATTCCATAATCTTTAAAAAATAAAATGAACGAATCAAACAACGAAGAGGACAATAGTTCTCCTCCAATTGTAATTACCTTGATATGCGATAGATCCCAACCATTATTTTCATTCTTATCAACCTTCGACATTAAATATTTCATACCAAAATTGGCAGTTAATAATATAGTTGCTCTGTGTTCGCATATTTTATTAAGCCAAATCTTTGGTGATCTAATATACACCATTTTGTCCATTAAGTATTGCGGTGTTGATGTCATTATCGGAAATAGATGGCAGAAAACGATTCCAACCATATGGGTTAATGGCATCCAATGTAATGAAACATCACTTGAATCAACATTGAATTTTTCAATTAAATCTTCATTTGTCACTAAGATATTTCTATGTGTCGTTTTGACACCTTTGGGTTCCCCGGTTGATCCGGATGAAAACATAATAAGAGCAATATCATCCAAGTCAGCATAGTATATAATCCCCTTTTCAACCCCTTGATCAATTTCATCATAAAGTATAACTTGTTTATGATCAAATTTTCCAATTATTTCGGGGGATGCATTTTCTTCAAATCTTTTAACTGTTTTAAAAACATCATCTGTAGTCAGTACATATGGCAGTTCAAATAAATTATAAACCCTAAATAATCTTGCAATTTGTTCATCAGTAATCCCAACTGACAACGGAATCGGGATAATTCCCCCTAAAATACATGCCCACAATGAATATATGTATTTTTCCAAATCTTCAATTTGAAGTATTATTTTATCTCCTGGTTTAATACCTTTGCTCTGCAATACTTGCAGCGAACATGCAGCCTTTTGAAACAAATTATTATAAGATATAAATTTTTCACTATTCTCATTTAAAATAAAAGTAATTCCTACATCATCTGACTTATTGGTGTTTAGCATATCAATTAAGCTCTTATACATATCCATCCTCCTAAGAAATCATTTCCACAAAGGCTTCCAGCCTAGTTATTAGTTGCGCCCTATTATAGCTTCGTTTATCTATACAGTCTCCACTCAGTTCTATTATAGGAATACCCTTTTCATTTAAATACTTCTTTAATATGTTTAATTTTGAATTAAAGAACCTGCAATTCATATGAGAAAAAAACACAACACCATCCACATCATAATCATTAGCTAATTTCACTAAATTCTCAGCCCGCAATCTCGCATCGCTTATAAAGGAAGTATTTAGCGTTCTTTCAGCT
>JAEWWQ010000375.1 GCA_023458855.1 Bacillota bacterium | reverse complement strand
ATGTTGTACAACCCAAAAAAGTGACTGACGACATCTTGTGCTTTCATATAAAAATCCCCCAAAGTGTCTAAAACATAGGGAAAATACTAATTGCTTTTCTTTTATTTTCTTATTATAATATTGTCTAGACGCTTAAAGATTTACATTATAATTTTGTGGGGGAAGGGTTTGGTATTAAATGGAGAAGGAGATTACAGAATTTATTTCTTATTTACATAATGTGAAAGCAACGTCTAAGAATACCGAACTTTCATATAAAAGAGATTTAAGTAAGATGGAGCATTTCTTAGAAGAACAGGGAATAACGGAAGCAAAAAAAGTTACAACTACGAACTTGAATTCTTATATTTTATATTTGGAAAAAAATAAGTTTGCTGCAGCAACTGTATCCAGGAATATTGCGTCAATAAAGGCTTTCTATCATTATTTAATTAAAGAAGGAATCACAACAGAAGATGTATCGGAGGTATTGAAAGCGCCTAAAATTGAGAAAAAGATACCTGAGATATTATCAACGGATGAAGTGTTCAGACTTTTGGAGCAGCCGCAGGGAAATATGCCAAAGGACCTTCGGGATAAAGCAATGTTAGAGTTGCTTTATGCAACAGGAATCAGGGTGACAGAGCTGATATCATTAACGATGTCAGATGTGAATCTACAGATGGGATTCATTATATGCAGAGATGCCCATAAAGAACGCGTGATACCATTTGGTACAGAGGCTAAGAAGGCATTGCTTATTTATTTGAATAATGCAAGAGATAATATCTTAACAGATAAGAGTGAGGAGATATTATTTGTAAATTGTTCCGGACAGGCTATGAGCAGACAAGGATTTTGGAAGCTCATAAAGTACTACGCAAAAAAAGCAGGAATTGTAGCGGATATTACGCCGCATATGATTCGGCATTCGTTTGCAGCTCATTTGGTTGAAAATGGAGCAGATCTTAGAAGTGTGCAGGAGATGCTGGGGCATTCTGATATTTCTACCACGCAGATTTATGCGAATTTAAATCATAATAAGATAAGAGAAGTATATGCAAAGGCTCATCCAAGAGGATGAGCCTTTCTTTTAAAACTTTATTCATAATCTGCGATATCATAAATAAGCTGTTCACTGGCTTCCCATCCAAGACAAGGGTCTGTAATGGATTTTCCATAAGTTCCGCCGCCGACTTTCTGACAACCTTCTTCAATATAGCTTTCAATCATAACACCTTTTACAAGTGCATGAATATCAGGGTTCAGCTTACGGCTGTGCATAACCTCTTTAACAATTCGTATTTGCTGTTCAAACTGCTTGTTCGAATTTGCGTGGTTTGAATCAATAATTGTAGCAGGATATTTCAGATCCATGGTGCCATACATTTCAAGAAGCCGGTTCAGATCTTCATAATGATAGTTAGAGACTGCGTTTCCATGTTTGCTGACAGCGCCGCGAAGTATTGTATGCGCGAGTTCGTTGCCGGAAGTATTTACTTCAAATCCTCGATAAATAAAAGAATGTGGGTGTTGTGCTGCATATACGGAATTCAGCATTACAGAAAAGTCGCCGCTGGTAGGATTCTTCATGCCGGCCGGCACATCAAATCCGCTCACGGTCAGTCGATGTTGCTGATCTTCTACAGAACGAGCACCAATGGCTACATAAGAAAGTATATCTGACACATATCCCCAGTTTTCAGGATAAAGCATCTCGTCAGCCGCAGTGAGGCCAGTTTCTTCAATTGCACGGATGTGCATTTTCCTCATGGCAATCAGACCTTGCAAAAAATCAGGTTTTTTCTCAGGGTCGGGTTGGTGAACGATTCCTTTATAGCCCTCACCAGTAGTTCTTGGCTTATTTGTATAAATTCTCGGAATCAGTACCAGTTTATCTCGCACCTTATCATTAGTATGTGCAAGACGAGTGATATAATCACAGACAGAATCTTCATTGTCGGCAGAACAAGGTCCGATGATAACTAAAAACTTATTTGATTTTCCTGTAATAACATCCTTTATCTCTTGATCTCTTCGTTCTTTGATGGCAACCAATTCAGATGGAAGAGGATACTGTTCGCGAATTTCTTCCGGTGTTGGAAGTTTTTTAATAAAATCAAATCCCATGGTTAATCTCCTTAGTAGTTTATGTGAATGACAATTAAATGAGTGCTCTGATTCTTGTCAAACATATTTATTATAGTATATATGTCAAGGATGCGCAAGAATGTTACTATTCAGCCTTACGGCTTCAGAGTAACAGTTATGCACAGAAATTATGCATTCTGCATAATTTCGCGCGTAAAAAATTCAGGTTTTCTGTGACCTTCGCTCACAAAAAACGCCTTGCGGTATTCATAGCTGAACTGTAACTAAGAAACCATAGTTTAATAAACAATTATGAAAGTTTTTTCAACGCAATTATATGTAACCAGGTATGCAATAATTGACTGATCAGTAATCCCCACAGATATCCCTGAATTCCAAAAACTGGTATTGCAAAAAATACAAAAAGCAGGCGGATGAAAAGACTGATCAGTGAAAAACAAAAAGTCAGGTTGGTTTTTCCAAGACCATGCAGGATACTTCCAAGGGTAGTTGAAATGTAGATGAAAGGACAGATAAAACTAAGTGTTCGGATATAATTACCGACAGTACTGCTGGAAAATAAAAGTGTTCCCAGATAATTGCCGAAGACCAGAAAACAGAAAGTACAAACAGCACCAAGAATGAGGCAGTATTGGATACTTTTATCTACGGCATGTTTAATTCTTTTGGAATTACCAACGGCTTCAGCTTCCGATATGGTAGGGAGCAGCATTACAGATAAAGAATTGGTAATCGTACTTGGAAATAAAATAAGGGGCAACGCCATACCGGTAAGTACACCATAAATACTAAGAGCTGCTTCTGATGATAAACCATGCTTCATCAGAGAATTAGGAATATAAACAGCTTCTATGCTTTGCAGGAAATTTAATATAATACGATTCGCGCTCAGTGGAGCGGCAAACGAAAAAACATTACCGCCAATTGTAAAATATTCTCTTAGTGAAGGAAGCAATATTTGATTATGTACATGATAGAATCTAATATAAACAGCAATGAGACTGATTAGCATGGAAACAATTTCACCAAGCACAAGGCCAATCACAGCGCAACTGATTGTTAAAGGATATCCTTTTTGCTGACTTAGATAATATAAATAATAAACGGCGCCTACTCGTACGATTTGTTCAACTAACTGGGTAATTGCAGGCAGGCTGGCTTTTTTTATTCCGTAATAATATCCGTTAATGCAGGAATGCAGAGAAGCAAAGGGAATAGAAAGAGCAATAATACGCAGTAAAGGAGCGCAGCGTGCTTCCAGGAGCATATATGTTGCAATTGGTACAGAATAGAGATATATGATATTACTTAAAAAAAGTGATAATATCATGGAGATACTTATGCCACTAAGCAGAACATGAAAAGAGTATTTATAATTATGTGTAGAAGGCTCACTTGCGATATATTTGGAAATAGAGGTTTGTATTCCCGCAACGCAAAAGGAAAAGGAAAGTGCCAGAACAGGTGCAATAAGCTGATAAATTCCCATTCCTTCTTCTCCGAATGTTTTTGATAAGAAGATGCGGTAGAAAAAACCGATGATGCGGGTAGTAAGCCCGGTAATGGTCAGTATAATTGTTCCGGTAATAAGAGGTGTTGTTTTACGCATATTTTTCTGCTTTTCATTATTTATCATATATATATGTAAATTGGAATATTGACAGAACAAAAAAGGAGTGTTATTATGCAATTACTAAATACGAAGTGGTTTACTAGGAATTAAAAATAAGACAAAGAAATACATAGATTGGAGGAATTGTCATGGAAAGAGTGATTTATTTAGATAATGCAGCGACGACAAAGACAGCACCAGAAGTAGTAGAGGCTATGCTACCTTATTTTACTGAATACTATGGGAATCCAAGCAGTATTTATTCTCTGGCAGGAGAAAGTAAGAAGGCAGTTACGGATGCACGTGAAACAATTGCCAGAACATTAGGTGCCCAGACAAACGAGATTTATTTTACAGCGGGCGGTTCAGAAGCTGATAATTGGGCTCTGAAGGCGACGGCAGATGCTTATGCGGCAAAAGGAAAACATATTATTACGTCGAAGATTGAACATCATGCCATTCTTCATACCTGTGACTATCTGGCGAAACAAGGATATGATATTACCTATATTGATGTTGACGAGAATGGAGTAGTAAAGGTAGACGATTTAGAAAAGGCAATACGTCCAGACACGATACTCATTTCTATTATGTTTGCAAATAATGAGATCGGAACGATACAGCCCATAAAAGAAATTGGTCAGATTGCTCATCAGCGGGGAATTCTATTTCATACAGATGCGGTACAGGCATATGGGCAGGTCCCGATTGATGTTGAAGAATACAACATTGACATGTTAAGTGCCAGCGGACATAAGTTAAACGGACCAAAAGGAATCGGCTTTTTATATATTAGAAAAGGTGTGAAAATCCGTTCCTATGTGCATGGCGGACAACAGGAAAGAGGCAGAAGGGCCGGTACAGAAAATGTAACAGGAATCGTCGGAATGGGTGCAGCTGCAAAACGGGCAGTTGCAATTATGGAAGATAAGGCGCAAAAAGAAATAAAGTTACGTGATTATATGATTGCGCGTATCAGAGCGGAAGTTCCATATTGCCGTCTGAATGGTGATGAGAAAAAGAGGCTTCCGAATAACGTGAATTTTAGCTTTCAATTCATTGAAGGAGAATCCTTACTAATCAAATTAGATATGGAAGGAATCTGTGCTTCCAGTGGTTCCGCATGTACATCAGGTTCCCTGGATCCGTCACATGTAATGTTAGCAATTGGATTACCGCATGAGATTGCTCATGGATCATTAAGGCTTACCCTGAGTGAGGAAAATACAAAGGAAGAGATTGACTTTACAGTTGACAAGATAAAAGAAATTGTCGCATATCTTAGAAATATGTCACCGTTATATGAAGATTTTATTAAAAATACAGAAAGGAAGTAACACATATGTATAGTGAAAAAGTAATGGATCATTTTAACAATCCCAGAAATTTGGGAGAAATAGAAGGTGCAAGTGGTGTAGGAACAGTTGGAAATGCAAAATGCGGAGATATTATGCGCATTTATCTGGACATAGATGAAAATCAAATCATTAAAGATTGTAAATTTAAAACATTTGGATGTGGTGCAGCGGTTGCAACAAGCAGCATGGCAACAGAATTAGTGATAGGAAAGAGTGTTAAGGAAGCCATG
>JAEWWQ010000374.1 GCA_023458855.1 Bacillota bacterium | reverse complement strand
CATTTATAGTTCCTCCAGAATATAGCCGATTTTTTTCCGGTTCTTTATGGTTAGTTTGGATCCGGTAAATTTTAGCTTTTTTCTAAGGAAAGAAATATATGCTTCCATTGTATTTTCTGTGATATCTGTTTCGTATCCCCAGACATTTTCATATAAATATTCCTTCGTCAGAATCATTTTAGGATTGGTAAGCAGGATCTTCATGATTTCAAATTCCTTAAAGCTCAGGTTAATACTTTTCGTATTGCAGGATAATTCACAGGTCTGCGTATTTAGCCGGATATCCCCATAGGAGATCTCATTTATAATAATATCGCCCTGCCTTCTTGATAATGCATTGATACGGGCAAGCAATTCCTCTGTAGAGAAGGGTTTGGTCATATAATCATCGGCACCTTTGTTAAGTCCCGCCACTTTATCTCCGGTGGAGTCTTTGGCTGTCAGCATCAAAATGGGAGTGCTGTTTTTAGCAGAACGTAATCGGGTGACGACTTCATAACCATTTAAAATAGGAAGCATAACATCCAGAACGATGACATCATAAGTGCCATTCATGGCATAATCAATGGCATCCTGTCCATTATCGACAGCATCAACAATATATTTTTGTTCTGTTAAAATATGATGCAAAGCATTGGATAACTGAGTATCGTCTTCCACGATCAAGATCTTCATAGGATATTCCTCTCTTTGAATTTAAGGATAGTTTCATTATAAAGTTTTCCCCATTTTTCCATGGCATCAAGTATGGGACGCATGGATTCTCCCATTTCACTAACAACAGTTGTTGCAACATCGCATGCTGGTAATTCTTCCTTTGTCAACATGAGATCACCTCTCTTAACGGATTCAAAAGTATATGTTACATTCAAATTATAGTGCAACATCCCTGATAAGACAATAGGTTACAAAAAGGTGCCTGTGTAATAAAAAGGTGCGTAATGTATCATTTCACGTGGGCCAGAGACCTTTGACTCGGAAGAGGGACAGAGACTGGTCAGAGAATGGGCCGTGCCTGAAAATTATTCTGCTATCTGCTTTGTAATCTTAGGATATATAGATGGGGAACAGCCACACAGTAAACCAAGAAAGCCGGGAAGAGTAAAAATCGTAGAATAGGGAAAGAAGATGAGCTTATGAATCAAGCAGGAAAAAGAGAATTTCTGATCAAATATTTACTGAAAGAACAATTTCAAGATAAAAAAATTCAGATGCCAGAAGTGAGTAACTGTTTCTATAGCTGATCTAAGCGAGGTACTTCCCGATCTTTATATGTGGAAAGGTGACCCATTGAAATAAAGGAACGATCTATTTGCATTTCAGGGGATTCTTCTGATATAATTATGCAGCTGTCAGAGGACTGATTTAAGCTGACAGACTTATATGGTGCATATGAAAATAATTTATTTTATGGTGAATAAAAAATCAGTTGAGATAGGAAAAAGCAGATATGGATGAATTATTATTAAAGATAGAAGTCGTTTTGGATAGAACATACAATGTCCTGGGAAAAAATGGGGAAGTGACTATGATTCTATTTCATGGGGAGTGCACTGGCAAATATTTTACCGGAACAGTTCAAGCTGGTGGTGTAGATACACAGATTCAAGAACAGGGAGAATTGAAAAAATTGTCAGCAAGGTATATTCTTGAGGGAAAAGATTTTAATGGGCTGCCATGCCGCATTTTTATTGAAAATAATGGCATTGTCAGTGAAAAAAATGATATAATGACCTATCCGGTTATTTATACAGATAGTCCTGCCTTACAATGGATGGAAGAAGAATCCCTCATTGGAAGAGTGAAGGGAAAAGGAGAATCACTGGTGGAAATACATATTTATAAGGAGAGAAAAAATGGATGTAGAAATTGAGAGAGATGGGATTCTGCTGCATGGACGTATAGAGAGAACAGAAAAAATGGGAAAAGCACCAGCGCTAATCCTTTTTCATGGGTTTACGGGCAATCTGGGTTATGAAGAAAATGATTTGTATCATAAAATTGTACAAAAAGTGGTAGCAGCTGGTGTAACAGCAGTCCGTTTCGACTTTAATGGACATGGTAAGAGTGGCGGAAGCTTTTCAGATATGGATGTGTTAAGAGAAATTTTGGATGCAATTGCGATTCTGCAATACGTAAGATCACTTTCAGATGTATCTGAAGTCTATCTATTAGGTCATTCCCAGGGAGGCGTGGTAGGTGGGATGCTGGCCGGTATGTATCCTGACATTATCAAGAAATTAATTTTACTGGCACCAGCAGCAACCTTAAAAGAGGATGCAATTCATGGTACATGTATGGGGACAGATTATGATACAGATCATATTCCAGAGAGCGTACTTGTTGATGACACACATGCAGTTGGAGGCCATTATTTCAGAATTGCAAAGAATTTACCTATTTATGAGACCTCATCACAATTCAAAGGTCCTGTTTTATTGATTCATGGGATAGAAGATGAGGTAGTAGATTATCAAGCATCAATGAAATATAACGAGATATGGTCAGACAGTATATTGAAATTGTATGATTCTCTGGATCATGCAATTGAAGGAGAAGATCAGGAAAAAGCAATGGCAGAAATTGTAGCGTTTATTCAGAAATAAAATTTAAGTAAAATAAAAATATAAGACGAAAATCCTGCAAAACAGATGGAAATCCGCTGTTTGCAGGATTTTTTCAGCTTCTGAAATGAAAAATAATTTCCAGATTTTTATAAAAATAAAAGATATTAGCAATAAAATTATAAGAAAAAAGTCATATACTGTTCACAATACATTTTTATAATTACTTTTATTATCAAACGAATGAAGGAAAATAAGGGGATTCCTTTTAAAGAAGAAAAGGAGAACATTATGAGTGTAATGAGAAATTTATCAATCAGAGTAAAATTAATAATCGGATTTATGTCAGTCGCAGTTTTATTAGGAATTATAGGAGTGGTAGGAGGATATGGCATTATCCATATTGAGAAAAATGCGGAGTCCATTTATGACACGGACTTACAGAATGTTGATCTGCTTCATTCTATTAAAGAAAATTTATTAAAATCAAGAGAACAGGAATTAATCGTAGTGTTGTCAGAAGATTCAGAAAGTATAAAAGAGGCATCTGAAAAATTAGAAACATTGAATGCAGATTTTGAAACATTGATGCAATCTTATGGGGAATTGAATTTTTCTGAGGAAAGTAAGAAATCGTTTAGTAATCTGATTGCAGATTCAGAAGAGTATGGAGAAAAGCTGGAAGCTATTCTTACCCTTGCGAAGGAGGGAAAATACGAGGAGGCACACCAGAATTTTACAGAAGCTTTAACAACAAGTGATGCAATGTTTACACTTATTGACCAATTACTTGCTGATAGTCAGAATGCAGCTGAGGCAGCAGATAAGTCTAATACTGAGTATTTTAAAGGTACTATGAGTATTGTTTATCCGCTAATTATAATAGGATTCTTATTTGCAATAACGCTTGGATTATTACTATCTATCTATATCTCGAAATCAGTAAGAAAAGGTTTAAAATTTGCAAGAGCACTTGGAGAAGGAGACCTTACATATACCATAACATCTAATAGTAATGATGAAATGGGACAACTCTTAAAATCTTTGAATAAAGCACAGGAAAAGATAAGAAATATTCTTCAGGGAGTGGCTGATCAGGCAGTGGAGGTCTCTGCTTCCAGTCAGGAATTATCAGCTACATTGGAAGAACTTAGCTGCAATTTTGAAAATATCGATGGCAGTACAGAAAAGATAGTCGAGAATATTCAAAAAATCAATACCATTACAGAGGAACTATCAGTAACAGTAGATCAAGTTGATAAAGGAGTAGCGGAACTTGCATCTGATGCTTCCAAGAGTAATGAAGAATCTATCCAAATTAAAGCAAGAGCGACAAGTACGAGAGAACAGGGAATAAAGTCCAGAAAGATGTCAGACGATATTTATCGGGAAAAAGAAAAGAAGATTAGAGAAGCAATCGAACAGGGCAAAGTAGTAGAAGAAATCAAAGTGATCGCAGAATCGATTGCAAATATTGCAGATCAGACGAATCTTCTGGCTATTAATGCGGCAATAGAAGCGGCAAGAGCTGGAGATCAGGGAAGAGGATTTGCAGTGGTGGCAGAACAGGTAAAAGTTTTGGCAGAGCAATCTTCGGGATATGTAAAGAATATTCAGGAGGTTGTGAGCAGTGTACAAAATGCAGTTGCAAATTTGTCAAGTAATACAAATGATATTCTTGAATTTATGAATGGACGTGTAAAAGAAGATTATAATCTTCTTGTAGAGACCGGAAACACTTATGAAAAGGATGCGGCATATGTAAGTGATCTGTCACAGAC
>JAEWWQ010000373.1 GCA_023458855.1 Bacillota bacterium | reverse complement strand
GAACCACTCACTGCCTTCGCGCTTATCCCAGATGTATTGTTTGATATATTCCCATTCGCTTTTTGCAGCTTCCAGATATTCCTTTTTTGACGGATCCCGCTGATATCCATTCAGGAATCCAATTACTGTCTCCGCCTGTACCCACCAGATACGCGATGTATTAACAACACCTTTTTCACATTCATTATTCAGTGAATGCCCATCAAAAGCCACTTTATATATCTGTGCCGTAAGATCTCTTGTAATCGGGTACATCTTCTCTTCGTAAGCTTTTTCACCCAACACTTCGACACCTCTGTCGATCAACCAGGCTGTCTCAATATCATGTCCGTAAGAATGAAGATTCAGTATACTATTCATATTCGTATCAAAGAACACTTCCTGACGATGAAGTTCCGGGTTATACACTTTGTCTGCAAAGGTGTCCATGATCCATTCCAGTCTTGCCTTAACAGCTTTATTCTTTGTCACACGATATAATTCCGTATATGCTTCAAATACATGGAGTAACGTATTCATTGTTTTATCTGCGATTACGCCGTTTTCTGATAATTTCTCATTATCAATGATATTGAATTCTTTATCAAATGCTTCCAGATAACCAATTTTATCCGTACATTTCTCCTCAATGATATGAAATAGATCATATGCCATTTTTAAAGCTTCTTTATTCCCTGAAGCATCATAAAAAGACGCTAAAGCATAAATACAGAATGCCTGGTTGTAGGTATGTTTGATGGTATCTGCCGGAATTCCGTCATAGTTGATAGACCAGTAAATACCCCCGTTCTCTTTATCCATACAATAGTCTTTCATAAATGCAAAACCATGTTCAGCCTCCTTCAGCAGGCTTTCATCTTTTAATACCAGATAAGCATTCGAAAAGAACCATGTGATTCTGCTGTTCAAGATACAGCCCTTTACTGCTTTTTTATCTAATTGCAAATCATAATCAAGCCATCCGTAATATCCGCCATATTCATTATCCCGTAACCTTTTCCAAAATGGGATAATCACATCTGTCAGATGTGCTCTCACTTCATTTACCATCATAATGTCTTCCTCCTTCCATGTTTTTTATTTCTTTTTTCCGTTTGTTCTATCCGCCTTGTTGATCATATAATAATATTCATCGTCCTGCCTCAGCTTTCCCAGCATTTGTTTGTAATATAGTGTCTGTATGAAAACAAGAACTTCCAATGCAAATAAGAAAAATGTTCCGGTAAAAATAAGTATAATACCCAGTGTCGTTGAAGCAAAAAAAGCACATAATACCATAATTACGAAAATAGGCATCAGATATTGCGGTTTTAACAACATACAAAGCATCACTTCCATGAGGCTTACTTCTCTATCAACAAATACATAATATCCCGCGATATATAGCATAAAGACTAATAAAAAAGATATCAGTGCCAGACATACGACCGAATACAGAAACAGTTCTGTCTTTGCCGCTATAAGCATCCCCGCAATATTCAGCAATAAAATAATATTAATCGGGCAGAAACGCATGAGTGTAAGCGACTTTTTCAGATATTTAAAATAGGTCTTCACGATACTGTCATTAATATCCAGCTTTTTATCAATTGCATCTTTTCCAAGCATAAAAACGGCGCCCAATACCGGCATGGCAAATAGATTGCCGGTCAGGAATATCATTCCAAAAGCAAGCATACTCGTGAATAGCACAATATGGATCGCTGATATGATCTTGTAAAAAAGAGACTGCCTCGTCATGATTTGATAGCTCCTGCCAATCCGTAGAAGATGTATTTCTGTAAGCAAAGGTATGCGATACCAATTGGTATGATACCCAATAAGATAGCCGCTGAAACGATTTCAAACGGGGTAGCCATATTTCCAAAAAATTGATATAACGCAACCGTAAAAGTCTGTACATCTTTTCTCAAATAAAGATTCGGAATATAGAAATCGTTGTAATATCCAATTCCATTTAAGATCAGTAATGTGGTACAAGCGGGCTTTAATAAAGGCAAGATAATAACACGATAAATCGTGAAGTAATTTGCGCCATCAATAAGTGCCGCCTCGTCTAACTCCTTTCCAATAGAAGCAAGTAAGTTAAACATGATATAGATTCCAACGATACCAACACCTGAATATAAAAGGATGACACTTGGCATTTTATTCACGAGCTTTAACTTATACATGATCTGAAATACTACTGTCTGTGTCGTGACAACCGGAATAAACATGGTCAATGTAAATAATGTCATAATAATCTTTTTGCCAAAGAACTCAAACCGATGCAATACATATGAAACCATTGTCGTAAATAATATCTGAATTCCCAATGATATGGTAAGTATAATTGCTGTATTAATAAGTGCCTGACCCAATTTACCTACACGAATGGCATATGCAAAATTATACATATTGAACCAGTTCTTAGGTGGTGTCAAAACGCCTGTTGCTGAATATTCAGCACCTGTCTTGAATGCCATAAATACCAATGGAATAATAGGAATTGCAACAAAGACGCAGGCTCCAATTAAGAAGATATAACGTAACGTTTTATACATTTTAGATTCTCTTATCATCGTTAATCCTCTCCTCTCTTATTAAAGAAACTTTGTAATCCTACTGCGATAACAACAATTACAAATACCATAATGGAAAGTGCCGCTGCAAAGCCAACACGATTATCTGCAAATGCACTTTGTTGAATCTGAATAACCGGTGTCGTGGTTCCGTTAGAACCATTCATCATAATAT
>JAEWWQ010000372.1 GCA_023458855.1 Bacillota bacterium | reverse complement strand
ACTTAAGAATATCTTCGCCTGCTCAATACGATATTGATTCAAATAATCAACAAACCCACAATTCTCATATTTTGAAAATAATGTTGACAGATAACATGGAGTCACTTTAACCGCTTCGGCAACTGTTGCAAGTAAGATATCTTCTTCATAGTGCTCCATCAAATATTTTTTTGCCTCTTCTATAATCGGATTATGTCCCTCTTCTTTTTCCGTTTCCAATTTATCGACTCCTGATATATGCCTGATTTTATCCAGAATATCCTGCGGCCGGCATGGCTTAAGAATGTAATCCACTGCTCCTAACCGCAGTGCCGCCTGCGCATATTTGAACTCATCATATCCGCTTAAGATTATTGTTTTTGGGCATACCTCGGCCCGGATAGACTCTGTCATTACTTCAAAGCCATTCTTCATTGGCATCTGAACATCTAATAACATGACCGTCGGTTTATATTTAAAAATAATATCCAATGCTTCCTTTCCATTTTCTGCGGTATATATTTCCCGCAGCCAGTCAGCATGTATTTTAAGATACGTATACATACCATTCCGTATTTTTGCTTCGTCATCCACTATCAATAATGTCACCTTTGACATTTTGCACCCCCTATTGATGCTTTGGCACTTTTAACGTGATTGTTGTCCCCATACCTGGCGAACTGCTTATCTGTAATGAAAAATCATCGTGATAACGTAACTTCAATCGCTCCCTTACATTTTTAATTGCATATTTGCTTATTCTCTGATTCGAATACTGCTTACTATCTTCCTCAAACAGATATTGCAGTTGTTCTTCGTTCATGCCTACCCCATTGTCTGATATCTTAAATACCATATAGCTATCCTCTATATATCCATGAACGTTAATGAATCCTGTATTGCTCGTGTTTTCCAGTCCATGCACGATTGCATTTTCCACAAATGGCTGAATAATCAGCTTAGGAATCTCATATTCTCGCATTTCAGAAAGTAAATTGATCTTATAGTCCATTTTCTTTTCAAAACGCATCTTCTGAATCCGCAGATAGCTCTCTACTAATTTAAATTCTGTCTCTACCGTAACAATCCCTTTTCCCCTGCTCAGGGCAAGCCTGAACAGCTCCGAAAGTGCCATGATATTCTCTGCAAGCTCCGTATTCTCTGCATTGAGTGCATCCCAATAAAGAGAATCCAATGTATTATATAAGAAATGCGGGTTGATCTGTGCCTGGAGGATATCCAGTTCACTTTCACGTTCCCGAAGGACCATAACATAATTCTTATCGATCAGCTCATCAATATGCTTCACCATATCATTATATACTTTTGTAACATCTCCCATCTCGTCATCTGCATAGACTGGAACTTTTTGCTTAAAATCCCCTTCCTTTAACTGCAGCATAGATTCATGCAGGTTACCAAGCGGTATCGTAATAAATCTCGTTACCAGACTAAAAATAGGAAAGGCGGCAAAAAACAGTGCAACCGCAATAATAATGGGTACCCTCCCTGCACTCTTTAATTGCTTTGTCCAATTTTCTTTTGGTACGATATAAAAAATAGAATATCCATACTCTGTATTTTTACTACAAAAGATATAGCTATCCGCAACTTCACGGTATTTGCCGCTCTCAATCCCCGATTTGCCTTCATTTTCAATATACTTTAGTGCTTCCTCCGAAGCTGGTCCGGAATGGACTATCTCATTGCCGGCAATATCATATAGATAAATACTCTCGTTTTCTTCCAGTCTGTCTCTCTTAAAAGTTTTTGTAATGTCTGCAGCATTGATCACGGTACACAGATACCCTAATGTTTTTTCTTTGTCATAGGACATTACTGCTTTCCCAAAAACAACTCTGTCTTCCTTATTATTTTTAATAAGAGAAGTGTCCTCTGCATCCATTTTCATAATGCTGATATCACCAAGTGATTTTTTGGAATCCTGTGCAAACTTCATAGACTGCACTTCCGTATAATCCTGCGCTATGACAGCATTGTTTCTCGCATTAATATAGGGTCTGACGCCATTTGCCGGATACAGCGCAAAACACTGTATATTGTTTTTTACATACAACATCTCGGACACCAGTTCCGCAGGCGTTTCCTGCTGCCACACCAATGGATTTTTCACGGTATCCGATCCCGCATTTGAATTTAATACATAGCGAAAATCATCATTGATCACCACATAAGTAATCATATCTTCGATGTCCGATTCTATATAAGCAATATTCGCATCTATCGTTATTGTCAGACTTTCATAGGCACTGATAAGTTCTTCTTTTACAGTTTGCAATCCCTGTACATAAATATAACACGTAATGCCAAACAACACCGGAATTAATACAATGTACATGGCCGCTGTCAATTTATACTTTATTTTCCATTTACGGACATTAAACTGTACTCTCATATAAGCAGAATCACACTCCAGTTGTAATATGTTTTTATTATCTCATCTTAACCTTTTACTGCACCGGCGGCAACACCTTTCGTGATATATTTATTCAGTATGATATATATAATAAGTGCTGGCGCTGCTGTTAATGCCATGACTGCAAATTGAACCGCATAGTTAGATGAATATTGTCCTGTAAATTCCAGAATTGCAAAAGGAAGTGTCTTCCAGGTCTTCGTACTCAGATAAGTGCTTGCCATCATGAATTCATTCCAGTTATTCAGATATGTCATGATCGCAACGGTTACGAGTGACGCTTTCATTAATGGTACGATAATGATAAAAACAATTCGATAGATACCGCAGCCATCAAGTAATGCTGCTTCTTCTAATTCTTTCGGGATAGAGCTCATAAAACTACAGGTAAGGAACACTCCCTGGGGCAGTGAAAATGCTATATATGGAATCAATAATGCCCAGATCGTATCTGTGAGACCTAATTTATCATAGATCACATAATTGGGAAGCAATGTCGCATGAATTGGTATCATCATTCCCATAAGCAATATTGTTTTTACAACACCGTTCAATTTCCATTGCATTCTAGTACAGGCAAAGGATGCCATAACGGAAATCAGTAGTACAAAGAAAACTGCCAATGAATTAATTAACAAACTATTCTTAAAATATAATAAAAAACTGCCATCCACAAATGCTTTTACATAATTACCCCATTGTATTTCTTTTGGCCATACCAGGATTCCGCTTGTAAACAATTCATTAGGATTAGCCAGCGAGAAATCTACTAACCAGATTAACGGAAAAATCTGAATAAATGCCAAAATACCAAGGGCGATAAACAAAACTACTTTTCCGGCCGGGATTGCTTTTTTTGTTTTTTTTCTCATGATTTTACACTCACTTCATCTCTATCTGCAAATATCTTATTGAGCACGA
>JAEWWQ010000371.1 GCA_023458855.1 Bacillota bacterium | reverse complement strand
TACCCGTCCAATACTATCTTTAATCCCTTTTTTCCCTGCACCTGTTCTTCTGATTCTGCCACCAGTTCATTTACTTCTTCTACAAAGTCCTGACCTACTATTGACTCAAACCTGAAACTGCCTTTCTGTAATTCCTTTTGCAGCTTCAGAACTGTCTGACTATCTTTAAAATTAACCTTTTTTCTTATCTGATCAATCTTTCTCTTATCTCGATACGCTGCAGCATAATCACGTTGTGTGCGAAAAGTACGTCCTTCAACAGTCCAATTCTTGTCCGCCATTATTCTGTCCCTTTCGTAGAATATAACCCTTTTTTGACATATATAGCTTATTTTACAATATATTGAAATAAATTCAAGCCTTTACCAACATATTGTGCAATTATTTTTTTAATTTTTTTTACAAATATGAGGAAACCTTGACAAGCATGCCCCATAAGATAAAGCATAAATAAATCTTTTGGAGGAAACAAATGAGTGATTTAACAGCTTCAGGATGTGGATGTAATGACAGAGTAGGATACAATAATGGATGTAGTGGTATTCTCTGGATCATCATCTTACTTGCATGTTGCAATGGAAACAATGGATGCGGCGGCGGCGTTGGCGGCATATTCGGCGGCAATGGATGCGATGGTGGCTCAAATGGTTGTGAATGCATTATTATTTTAATACTTATCCTTTGTTGCTGCGGCGGAAATTCATTCTTCTAGAATATCCTTTTCTCGCAACCGGCATTAACCATACACAGGCTTTTCTAACAAAGAAGCCTATGTATGGTTTTCTGCTTATCATATTATTCTCCCACCGCACATAGTATTAAAAAAGAAGTTTTGGAAGGAACCCTGATGTCAGAACACAAAGATTCAGATTATGTACTTGCATTCGATACCCTTTATACAAACAACCATATTCAGATGCTTAAGGTAATCCTTCCCCGTCTTCCGCGCGAAAGGCGAAATCTGTTTGCGCTCTTCATCAAATTTATGGAGCTCCAATATACCATTTCTTACTGTGAGAAGAAAAAACGGCAGATTAATATTTGTACAAATGATCCTGACCCAAAAGATCTTTCCTCTTTAATAAACGAACTTCAATATTACTGTACTGATGCCGAGCAGAAAAAAATTAAAGAAATCGCAGATATGATGCAGGCTTTGGAAATGTTTCAGGAAATGCAGAAATACAAGGATCTATTTGGTACTGCCGCAAATTCAAATGATGATTATAATGAAAATGGAAATACATCCGGTATGGATATTAATGATCTGCTGCAGAATTTACTATCGCCTGAACAGCAGGCCATGTTTGAAATGTTCCGCAATCAAAAATAATTACTACATAGTAGAAAGGAGTTTTATGGCTGGTAATAACTGGATGCAGGACGCATCTATTCAGGATATTGATCCAAAAAAATTAGATTTTCTACAAAAGCTTGTGTTTGAAAGTACTTCTCTTTCCGCCAAGGAACGTCTGCCTTTTTTGCTTGCAATTGCAAACCGTTCCAAACAGGAAAATATTCATTTTACGGAAGATGAAATGACTCGTATTGTTAATGTTTTAAAAAAGATAAGCACACCGAATGAAATTGCTAAAATGGATCAGATTTTACGCTTGTTCAAGCAAAAATAATTATCCTGTGGCTTTCATAATAAAAGCAGGTCTGAATCGACCTGCTTTTATTATGAGCTGACACCCAGTATATACTAAAGGCTCTTAGCTCTGTCAAGCACATTTTGTTTAAAATTCAATACTTTATGTTCATATTCCTCTTCCATAAATTTTGATGTAATCATAAAATCTGCCGTGGCTTTATTATTTGCAATTGGAATATCATATACTTGTGCAATGCGAAGCAATGCTTTTACATCGGGGTCGTGTGGCTGTGCTTCCAATGGATCGGAAAAAAATACTACGAAATCAATATTTCCTTCGACTATTTTGGCTCCAATCTGCTGGTCACCGCCCAGTGGTCCACTATTATAGCCTTTTACCGGTAAATCCGTATAATCAGAAATCATTCTGGCAGTTGTTCCCGTGCCGCATAAAAAGTGATTTCTTAATATTTCTTTATTTGTGTTGCACCACTCAATGAGTTCTTTCTTCTTACCATCATGAGCAATCAACGCAATCCGCTTTTGCTTTCCTATGGTAAATGTTATAAATTGTTCATTCATAAATTCATACACCTTTCTTTTGTTGTGTTATTTGTCGCAACGCAATCTATCTCATTACAATATTGATGATTCTTCCAGGCACATAGATTTCTTTTACAATGATTCCTGTTAATTTATCTGCAATAGAATCTTTGGCTTTTGTTATTACTGTATCTTTGGCTTCATCCTTACCAACCGTAATGGTTCCTTTTGTCTTTCCATTAATCTGAACTGCAATTTCTACCGTTTCTTCCACCATCTTTGCTTCTTCATACTCCGGCCATGACGTTTGATATATTCTGCCTTCAAAGCCCAGATTAGCCCAAAGTTCTTCTGTCATATGCGGCGCAACAGGATTTAATAACGTGATTAATGTCTTAAATTCACCTCTGGTCACCTGATTTTTCTTATAGAATTCATTGATTAAAGCCATCATCGCCGCAATTGCAGTATTATATTTCAGGTTCTCAAAATCATTACTTACTTTTTTGATTGTCTGATGCATTTTCGTTTCCATATCACCTGAGTAGCCTTCTTCCTCAGTCATCAGATCCTGAAGCTTCCATACTCTGTCAAGGAAACGCCTGCAGCCCTTTACCCCGTCTTCTGACCATGATGCGCTTAAATCAAAAGCTCCAATAAACATTTCATAGGTACGAAGGGTATCTGCTCCGTAATCCTGTACAATATCATCCGGATTGACAACATTTCCACGGGATTTTGACATCTTCTCGCCATTTTCTCCCAATATCATACCGTGAGAAGTCCTCTTCTGATATGGTTCAGCAGTTGGAACTACCTTTTTGTCATATAAAAACTTATGCCAAAACCGGGAATATAATAAATGAAGTGTTGTATGCTCCATACCACCGTTGTACCAGTCAACCGGAAGCCAGTATTCTAATGCCTCCCTGCTTGCAAGTGCTTCCATATTATGAGGATCTGTATATCTTAAGAAATACCATGAGGAACCTGCCCATTGAGGCATTGTATCCGTCTCTCTCTTAGCCGGTCCGCCGCAGCAAGGACAAGTAGTATTTACCCATTCTGTCATTGCTGCTATTGGAGATTCTCCGTTATCAGTCGGCATATAGCTGTCAACTTCCGGCAATTCCAAAGGAAGCTTACCTTCATCAATTGGCACATAGCCGCATTTTTCACATTTTACGATCGGAATCGGCTCACCCCAATATCTTTGTCTTGAGAATACCCAGTCCCTTAATTTATAATTTACCTTCTTTTCACCGATACCTTTTTCTTCTAAAAACGTAATAATTCTCTTCTTGGCATCTGCTACTTCAAGTCCGTTCAGAAAATCTGAATTCACTAAAATTCCAGAAGCGACATTGGTAAATGCTTCATTCTGTACATCTCCGCCCGCTACTACTTCAATAATCGGCAATCCGAATTTCTTTGCAAATTCCCAGTCTCTTTCGTCATGTGCTGGAACAGCCATAATCGCGCCTGTACCATAGGTCATTAGTACATAATCAGATATCCAGATTGGAATTTCCTTACCGTTTACCGGGTTGACTGCTGTTAAACCTTCTAAAATAACACCTGTTTTTTCTTTTGCAAGCTCCGCACGTTCAAAATCTGATTTTTTGGAAGCCATCTCTCTATATTCTACAACTGCATCCCAATTCTTTAAATCTTCTTTATATTTATCAATGATTGGATGCTCTGGTGATACGACCATGTAAGTGGCTCCAAATAAAGTGTCTGGTCTTGTTGTATAAATTTTTAATTTTTCATCTTTATCCTTGATTGGAAAGTCAACTTCCGCCCCTTCTGATTTTCCGATCCAGTTTTTTTGTGAAACTTTAACCTTTTCAACGTAATCAACGGAATCCAGACCTTCAATTAATTTATCCGCATATTCCGTAATTTTTAACATCCACTGGCTCTTTACTTTTCGGACCACTTCACTGCCGCAACGTTCGCAGACACCATTTACTACTTCTTCATTGGCAAGTCCTACCTTGCAGGAGGTGCACCAGTTAATCGGCATTTCTGTTTTATATGCGAGCCCTGCTTTAAAAAGTTTAAGGAATATCCATTGTGTCCACTTGTAGTAATTCGGATCCGTTGTATTTATTTCTCTATCCCAGTCAAAAGAATATCCTAAGGAATGTAACTGTTCTTTAAACCTCTCAACATTATTCTTTGTTACAATCTTTGGATGTATCTTATTCTGGATCGCGTAATTTTCCGTTGGAAGTCCAAATGCATCCCATCCCATAGGATATAATACATTATATCCTTGCATTCTTCTCTTTCTTGCAACAATATCCAGGGCTGTGTATGGTCTTGGATGACCTACATGAAGGCCCTGCCCTGATGGGTAAGGGAATTCTACTAATGCGTAATACTTTGGTTTTGTATAATCATTTGTTGCGGCAAATGCTCTTTCCTCATCCCATACCTTTTGCCATTTTTTCTCTACTACCTTATGATTATAAATTTCTGACATAAATGTTCTCCTCTCAATTTTGCAGTACTCTCCTCACTACTTGCATAACTATGAGAAACACGCTTTGCGGGTTTCTATCATTATCGCGGTGCTCGTCGAATAAAAATGTGCAAGCACATTTCCTCTCTCCTCACTACTCGCGTAAAAAATCCCTTTCATCTGTATAGAGACGAAAGGGACGATTCGCGGTACCACTCTAATTCATTTTGCCAAAACAAAATGCACTCAATTTCTGTAACGGGAATCCCCGCCTTAACCTACTTGTCTTCAGCCAAGGAACTCCGAGGTGAGTTGGGAGTTTGGCATACTGCCTCACACCAGCCGGCAGTTCTCTGAATTGTTACGCTCTTAATAATCCTCTTCTTTGCTTTTTTCTTATAAAGTATTCTATACGAAGTATAATTCTAAATAATATCGAAACTAGGTTAATTCTACTCACCTTTCTATTTTTTGTCAAGGCTATTTTACTCTTTCCTCAATTGCCTGAATCACATGGTTAAGCGCCTGGATACGCGCAAAATACTTATCATTGGATTGAATAATATACCAAGGGGCATTTTGAGTGCTTGTCTTTTCCAGCATCTCATTAACCGCAATCTCGTAATCATCCCATCTTTCTCTGTTCCGCCAATCTTCTTCCGTAATTTTCCACCTCTTTTCCGGATCAGCCTCTCTTTCCTTAAATCTTCTGAGTTGGGTCTCTCTATCAATATGAATCCAGAATTTAACCACAATTGCACCCCAATTCGTTAATTCTCTTTCAAATTCATTGATTTCGTTATAAGCACGCTGCCAATCGTTCTCACTGCAGAAACCTTCCAGTCGTTCCACCATTACTCTTCCATACCAGGTACGGTCAAAAATTGCAACATGACCTGTTTTGGGCAATCTTGTCCAGAAACGCCACAGATAAAATCTTCCTTTTTCATGGATATCCGGTGCTGCAATTGGGTGCACTTCAAACCCTCTTGCATCCAATGCAC
>JAEWWQ010000370.1 GCA_023458855.1 Bacillota bacterium | reverse complement strand
AAGTTAGTCTTTTTTTATTTTTCTGATTTGGAAAAGGGTGAGCATTGAAATTATCATAAATATTAGACAATTCAATGGCTTATTTAACATATCCTGGACAGGATAATTTCGAGTAATTACAAAAATACTGATATTGGCAGATCCATGAAATAAAACAGGAATCAGAATATGATCGAACTGTGCATAGCAGACTGCAATGAGTATTCCCAGCAGAAAACCATATACTCCCTGCACCAGATTCCCATGGTAGATGCCAAATATAAATGCTGAAATAATAATGCCGATAGTGGTTGTAAAATATCGTTCTATTCTTCTGAATACAATTCCCCGGAACACCAATTCTTCAGCAATCGGTGTAATTATCCCGTATACCAGGATTCCCACCGGTACAGATACGGAATATTGCATTTCAGATACTTCCCTGTAGGTTTCGGACAAGCTGCTGAAATCAACATAGGATAATCCAATATTACAGGCAAGTGCTGCGCTTACTCCCAGAATTATTGTTAACAGAATGATGATCCCGTTTTCCTTATTAAATGCAAACTTATTTTGTGGAATCCCTGCTCTGTCATTTTTATAGATACGGTACATAAACGGAATTGCAGCCAGTGTTGCCATCGTATTTAGGCATATCGATATTTTTCCGGTCCACTCTTCTGAAAAGCTTCCCGCGATAATCCCTTTTCTCTGCAGGTACCACTGCACAACGACAACACCGGCAATAATAACAATGTTGCTGATCAGCCAATACAATGCAATCGGAGATAAGATCTGCCATGCCTTAGCGAAGGATTGACTGAAAGAATAGCTTTTTTCTTTCCTTTCTGTGGGCAACAGCAAACTCTGAAGTTCCCGAACTGTATTGACAATATAGGTAGCCCCCGCACGTCTTAATTCTTCACTGCCTCCATATCCATAACTAACCCCTATGCTATCAATGTTATGAGTCCTTGCTCCCTCAACGTCAAATCGCCTGTCGCCTATCATGACACACTTGTCATAATCTCTTTTTCCAGAAGGAATCAACTGTTTTAATGCTTCCTCGACAACCTCCTCTTTCCTTCCGCGCGTTCCGTCTAATTCGCTTCCGACTACTACGTCAAAAAATTCTATTATCCCAAAATGGATCAAAATCTTTTCCACAAAAACTGTTGGCTTGCTGGACGCAATGCCCATCTTTATCCCAGCGGCCCTTAATGCCTGCAACATACCTGCGATTCCCGGATATATCTCATTTTCATACAGACCAATCTCTTCAAAGCGCTCTCTGTATTTCTTTACTGCCTGCGCGGCCTGCTCATCGGACATCTGATAATACTCTGTAAAACTGTCTTTTAATGGCGGACCGATAAACGGCTCCAGCACATCAAGGTTGTTCTCAATAATTCCTGCATCTGCCAATGCATATTGCACCGATGTGCAAATACCGATTTTGGGGTCCGTTAATGTTCCATCCAAGTCAAATAGTATATACTGATACATGTAAATTTTCTCCGTCTTCTGGTAGATGAATGTTCATCTGGTAGGTATTTTATTTCTACAATTATAATCTTTTCTCTTCTTAAAGACAACCGGATGTTTTTTTATCCATTACGCTATCGGGTATTGACATTCTCGTACGAAGTATTTATAGTAAGAGTCAAATAAAACAAACAACACATGCTAGGGGAGCTCATCGTATCTACGATTTCAGCTGAGATTGAGTAATCTGCTCTAACCCTCACTACTTGAACCGGATAATACCGGCGTAAGGAAGCTGTAACCAAGTAGCCCCTCCTGTGTAAACAAGGAGGATTTTTATGTCAAAAACAAAAACATTTCACGCAAAAGCACTTGCTTTTTCAGGTGCTGCCATCGCTCTCGCAACCGTAATTTCAACGTTCATCAAACTGCCTTCTCTTCCTTTTGGCGGCTCTGTCACACTATTCAGTATGTTGATCATCTGCCTGATCGGTTATTGGTATGGTCCGGTCGTGGGGATCACCGCTGCATTTGCCTATAGCATTCTTCAATTCATTATAGAACCCTATGTAGTTCATCCGCTTCAGGTCATTCTTGACTTTCCTCTTGCTTTCAGCGCTCTTGGAATCTCAGGTTTCTTCCATAATGCGAAGAATGGTCTGATAAAAGGTTATATCGCAGGTGTCCTCGGTCGTTTTATCTTTCATTGTATATCCGGTGTTATCTTCTATACAGAATATGTCGGCAATTTCGGAGGAGATGTGGCAGCTATCTGGACCGGAATCGTATATAATATGACTTATATTGTGCCGGAGGCTGTTGCCACCTTAATTCTTCTATCTATTCCGGCAGTCCGCAAAGCATTAGCCGATATGAAAAAGCTTGCAGCTTCTTAATTGATGCACAACATGTTTCGTGAGCAACGAGCTTGTATTTGGCTGGTTGCTCACGTAGAAGAAAATTCCTGACCTAATGCAAAAGAATAGATTATTTTTTCCTTTACGGGTAATTCTAAAAGTTGTTCCAGGGCCTCAGCATAATAATCAAGCTGTTTCTGATATCGCTTCCAGAGCTCGTCACCGCTATCTACCTTATCTGTTTTATAATCAGCAATCACCAGCCCATCCGCCTCTTCAAAATAGACGTCGATAATTCCCTGCACCAGAATACTTTCTTCTTCCGGGAAATCTTTCTCCAGTAGATTTGCCGGTACCCCGATTACGAAAGGCTGTTCCCGGTATAAACACTTTTTCTTATTGGCATTCCTCATTCTGGCCGCAAGACCAGTCTGCAAAAACTGAATGATCTTATCTATTCTGACTGCCTGCATATACGCCTCACTCAGGCGTCCTTCTCTCACAAAGGCACACATTTGCTCCTTAATATCACTTGCATCTGTCACACTCTCAAGATCCAGCAGTTCAAGTACCCTGTGATACGCACTTCCTCTTGCAGTTCCTGAGATTACTTCCTGCTTCTGCATAAATCTCGGAATATACGGTACAATTTCAGGTTCTTCATATAATATTTTTCCAAGTTCACCCACCTCAGTCTGTCCCATTTTCTTTAATTCGGATACCGTGGTTTTGGTATATAATCTGGAAAGAATCGTATGCGGATACTGATAGGAAAATTTCTCTGTGATAGACGCTATCCTGTTTCTATCTGTCAATTTCTGTAACTGTCCCTTATGAAGCTGTCTTTTTATTGATTCCTTTTGTATGGTTTCCCGGACTTTATCCTCAATGAGGTGTACTGCATTGCATACCTTCACCTGCATTTCAGGTCCTTTGTCATATAACTGGTTTTTCGGGTTGTCTGTCATCCCATATTTTTGTAACAGTTCTGACATACAACGATGTCTGACAAGCGCTGCCAGAATGTAATCCAGAAAACTATTCATACCAGCCAGCATGGTATATGGTAATGCTGTTTCCTGATTCTGCGTAATCTGTAAAACGCGTGTTATTTTTTTTTCAACATTATCGACTACTCCGGTCACAATTAATTTTTCCTTTGCTCTCGTCATTGCCACATATAGAATTCTGAGCTCTTCTCCCAGATTTTCCTGCTGCATTTTCATGACAATCACATTTTTTCGAAGAGTCGTCGTCTTGTATCTTTCCTTTGCATTAATGTAATCCGTTCCGAGTCCGATATCCATATCCACGACAAGTACTTTTCTGGCATCCTGCATATTGAATTTTTTTGCCATACCGGAGACAAAACAAATGGGAAATTCCAGTCCTTTACTTTTGTGAATACTCATAATACGTACTACATTTGCGTTTTCGTCCTGAATATTTGCCTCACCCAGGTCCACATCATACTTCTGCATCTGCTCAATGTAACGAATGAAGCGGAATAAGCCATGATAACTTGTTTTTTCAAAGTCTATTGCCTTTTCCAACAGTTTATCCATATTGGCTTTCCTCTGTTCCCCGCCGGGCAAGGCACTCATATAATAATAGAATCCTGTTTCTTCCATATACATATGAAGCAGCTCATGGATCGGTGTATAGGAAATTTTTTCACGATGAGTGTCGATTAATTCTATAAAAGCCGTTATCTTATGTTGTAAAGCAATGTCCTCCCCATTTTCCGCATAATAAAGAAGTGCCTCATAAAATAATCCTTTGCGGCATACAATCCGGATTTTTGCCAGTTCCTCATCCGTAAATCCGAATACCATGGAAGTAAGCGTCGCACACAATGGCACATCCTGCAGGGGATTATCCAGCACCTTTAAAAAATTTAATGCTGTCTGTATCTCAATCGAAGAAAAATATCCGGTCTTAGATGTAATATGAGCAGGTATCCCCTCTTCCATCAATGTCTTTCGAAAGGTCTCATCCCAGCCGCTATTGCTCCGAAGCAATATAACGATATCACGATACATCGCCGGCCGCAATTGTCCGGTTTCTTTATCTGTCACCAGAAAAGTGCCTGCCAGTTCCTGTATACGCTGCGCAATCACAAGTGCTTCTGTTTCCCTTGCATTCTCTGCTTCTTCTTCCTTTTCTATCAGCAGTATTTCTGTCTGATTGCTCTGCTGAGGTTCATTTTCCTGTGTGCCTTCCGGCAAAACTGAAGGATATACTGCTCCCGGATAAAGTGCCGAATCCTTATCATATTGTACCCCGCCCAGGCTTTCGATCATAATCTGATAAAAAAGATAATTGACACTTTCGATCACTTCTTCCCTGCTCCTGAAGTTCTGCTTCAGATCGATACGTGTCATATTGCTTCCATCTGGCTGATAACTGTAGTATTTTTCCATAAAGATCTCCGGTCTTGCCAAACGGAATTTATAAATGCTCTGCTTTACATCCCCTACCATGAACCGGTTATATTCTCCAAGCCCTTCTTTTGAAACACTTTTCAAGAGATATTCCTGCACCAGATTGCTATCCTGATATTCATCAATTAAGATTTCTTCAAAATATGCCTGATAAGTGACTGCTGTTCTGCTGGGTATGATTTCACCATTTTCCTCCTGCAGCAAGATCCGTAATGCAAAATGCTCCATATCCGTAAAATCAACGATATTCTTTTCTCTTTTTTGTGCCGCAAGTACTTCCATGAACTGCAGTGTCAGATCAATCAGCATATGGATTGCCGGTGCCGAGGAACGTATATCCTGTAAGCTTTGTTCCGGTGATATCCAGAAATATTGACTCCTGATCTTCTGGACGCTGTCCTTGACACCATTTCGTATCAGCTTTACCATTTCTCTCTTCTCTTTCGATACGGTATCGTCTTTTTTGCTGGACAGGCGTCCAAACGCAAGCGTCTGAAATGCCTCATAATAGGAGCTATAGTCTGCACATTCTGTGATTTTTGCAAGCATCTGCTGCTCTGCCTCCAACAGTTCCGCATACATATAAGGTCCATCTGATTGTTCGCACAATCGGACAGCTCCGTTGAGCTGTTCCACACAGTCCATTACCATCTGCGTAATCCGATGCATCATATCCTGCACCCATGCTGCCTGCTGCAATTCTTCAACAGATGTAATTTCATAATCTTCCTTACACCTTGTCAGCCATTTTTCAGGAAATGGATAGCTCATTGCAAATTTGTATAACTGCAGGATATGATCCTCTAATACTTTTTCTTTTCCATTGGTACTATAGCATTCCACACAATGATAGAAGTTCTCTTCCCGCTCCTGAAATCTTTGTTCCAACACTTCTGCCAATACATCTTTTTGTAATAGCTGCAGTTCTCCTTCATCAGCCACCCGGAACCCCGGATCCAGACCAATATCATTGAAATTATTGCGGATAATGAACAGGCAGAAGCTGTCAATTGTGGTAATCTGTGCATTATGTATCAATGTCATCTGTTTCTGCAGATGCTCATTTTCCGGATGTTCGTCAATCCGTTTCATAAGTGCATTGCTGATTCTTTCTCTCATCTCCGAAGCAGCCGCGCTTGTAAATGTCACAATAAGCAGTCTGTCTATATCAATTGGATGTTCCGGATCCGATACCATCTGTACGATACGCTCGACCAATACCGCTGTCTTACCTGAACCTGCTGCGGCAGACACAAGAATATTCTGATTTCTGGTCGTAATTACTTTCTGCTGATCCGGCGTAAATGTAATTCCCATCCTATTGTTCCTCCTTCACTTCCGCCTTTATACGTTCCATTATCTCTTCCTTATTAACATCATCAAATTTACGTTTTTGATATCCCTCGATTTTGTTATCATATCCGCAGATGCCTGCATACGAACAATAGGTACAGGAATCTGTCTGCCCGCGTTCATAGGGATTTATTCCTATCTGTCCTTCTACAATGCTGCTTCCGATTTCTTTTATTTTACGGTTTACATAATATGATATTGCCCGTAGATCATCGCTTCCCATTACAGAAGAAGTGGATGCAAAACTGCCGTCTTTTTTATACTCAACCGGAATCACATCTGATTTTCCTGTCATTGAAGTATCCAGCTTTGCAGGTACATCATATTCTGCATTTATAATTCCCTTTGTCTTTAATTCTTCAATCAGCTGTTGGTTCAGAGCCTCCGGGGTTATCCTTTCTTCCTCACGTTCCACAATTGGATCGGTTACATGATAGTATAGCACAGCAGCTGGAACCACTTCTTTATCGGTATGGTTCTTTGCCGCCAATTCCATTGCCGCGTTCAGGTATACTACCAATTGCAATTGTAATCCATAATACAGAGTAACAAGATCAAACGACTTATTTCCCGACTTATAATCAATGACTTTTACATATACATGACTTTCATCTTCATAGGTA
>JAEWWQ010000369.1 GCA_023458855.1 Bacillota bacterium | reverse complement strand
AACAATTTCCCGTATCAATAATCCGCTAAATATAGATATGTTTAAAAAGTTAGGAATCGATAATGCGGTTTGCAGTACAGCGGTAATTGCTAATTTAATTGAATATGCTTTTGATCAGGAGGATTATAGGGTAATCAGCACTTTAGAGCGTGGGTTAATGATAATTACAGAATTATCAATCAGAGAAAATAATATCTGGAGCAACCGGTTTGTAAAGGATTTAATTTTACCGAAAGAATGTGTTTTGGTTTCTATTATACGAGGCGAGACGATCATCTATCCAAGAGGGGATACTCAGATCTTAGCAGAAGATAAAGTAATCGTTATCACAAATAAATCGGTCTTAGCAAGTCTGGTAAGTGAATTATATGATGGAGGCAATAAAAAATGGATGTTAGGGAAAAAGAAATAAAAGGAATCATTTATGAATTACTGGTGACTACATTTTACGTTGCAATATTATTTTTAGCAACAGTAATTATAATGAGGTGATTGAATGTTCAGATCAGGACGCGGAGAAAATGGCACTCAGATTATCAGCTATTATACAGGATATATTGTACTAATTGTAGCTATTTTAATGATCATACCTATCATTACATCACTTCTTTTTCGTGAATGGAATCCAATGCTGGATTTTATAATCAGTGATGCAATAGCTTTTATTTTAGAAATGTTATTAATTCTGTATGGAATGCAGTCAAAGGATAGAAAGCATGATGTACAATGGAGGCATGGATTTGTGATTGCTTCCCTGTCATGGATTATCCTAACGGTATTATGTGCAATTCCATATATGCTAAGCGGTCATATGTTATCTTTTGTGGATGCATGCTTTGATGTAATGAGTGGATTTACTACAACCGGGTTATCGCTTACGCAGGATTTGGATCATATTTCCATTGGATTAAACATGTGGAGACATATCTTGACCTTTATTGGCGGTCAAGGGATGGTAGTTTTAACACTTACCTTTTTAGCCAAGGAAATGGGCGGCGCATTTAAAATGTATGTTGGTGAAGGGAAAGATATCGAATTAGTCCCTAATGTAAAGGGCACTGCCAGACAAATCTGGAAAATTAGTATGATTTACCTTATTATCGGAACACTCGCTTTATGGATTGTGGGAATGTCCATTGGATTAAAGCCTGTGTCTGCTTTTTTACATGCACTTTTTATGTTTGCATCCTCGTGGAGTACAGGAGGATTTGCACCAAAATCTCAAAATATTATGTATTATCACAGTATCATGTTTGAAACGGTTGCTATGGTTATGTTTATCCTTGGTTCTCTGAATTTTGGGATTCATTATGCTATATGGCAGGGAAAAAGAAAAGAAATAGTAAAGAATATAGAAATTCAGAGCTTTCTGGTCACATCCTTTTTGACTTGTGTGCTTGCTCTTGCCGGATTGGCAAAATTAAACGTATATCCCGATTCGATAGCAGGATTTAGAAGAGTTATTTTCAACGTGCTTTCAGCACATACAACAACAGGATTTGGATCTATCTATGCAAGACAGTTTGCTTTAGAATGGGGAGATTTTGGTATCCTGATTATGGTCGTGGCCATGCTGATCGGTGGTTCTGCATGTTCAACAGCAGGTGGTTTTAAAGGGTTAAGAGTTGGTATTGTATTTAAAGGTTTGATCATGGATGTAAAAAAGCTGCTATTAACAGAAAGAAGTATGAATGTATATAAATATCATCATATAAAAGATCGGGTATTGGATGATACGGTAATAAAATCATCTGCTATTATTATCATCTGCTATATGATTATCTTTGCTACTGGCACTATGCTTGGGACTTTCTATGGATATCCAATCTCAGATGCGGCCTTTGAATCGGCTTCTGTTACTGGTAATGTAGGATTATCGATAGGAGTGACCTCTGCTTCCATGCCTACGGCTATGAAATTATTTGATATTGTTGCAATGTATTTAGGCAGACTTGAATTTTTATCTGTATTTGCATTAATTGGTTATTTATTAGGAGGTGTTAAAAAGGCATGCAAAAATTTATTCAAACATTAATTTTGGTATTACTTTTAACTTTCACACCAGCTTTTGATGTAAATGCACAATCGATAACAGACATTAACAATTTAATTGAGAAGGCAAAGGAGTATGACGGGGAGAAAGTTACCATTCAAGGAGAAGTTATTGGTGAAAGTATGAACCGGGGTAATTATACATGGATAAATATAAATGACGGTACAAATGCAATTGGAATCTGGCTGGATAGCAGAACTGCCGGAGAAATATTATTTTATGGAAATTATAAGTGCAAAGGTGATACTGTGAAAGTAACTGGTACGTTTTACAGAGCGTGCAAAGAGCATGGTGGTGAAGCTGATTTACATAGTAGTGCCTTTGAAATCGTGAAGAATGGATATGAGGTAAAAGAGCAAATATCACCCATAAAAATAATAATTGCAGTTATTTTAACTTTATTTGTTTTCGTATTAATGTCAATACTTATCAAAGCAATTAAGAATAGAAGATTATAAAAAATCATGAGCAATGCTAAAAGTGGTTGCTCATGATTTTTTTACTGCAAATTATTATACAAAAAACGGATATTTTAACAGATTTAGTATAGCGGTTTCCTTACAAAATTGAGTAATATGTATAAAATAATATTGAATATACCGAACTCATATGTTAAATATAACATAAACGGAAAGCCAAATGAAAGATTTATTACCATGATAGGAAAATGGTTTCCTAAAAAAGGAGGATATTTTAAATGAAACGGTTATTAAGCAGTTTATTATGCGGGATATTGCTGGTTACGTCCCTGACCGGATGCAGTTCATCCAATACAGATGAGAAATCGGTTAACAGTACGAGTACGGTTGAAGAAAGTTCTGTAAGTTCGGAAGATTCAAAAGAAAATGCAGCAATAAAGATTTGGCATGATGGAGATGAAGCTATTATGGCAACCATTGCTGACAGGGTCAATGAAGAACTGAAGGCTGATCATATTACAGTAAGTTTTGAAAAGAAAAGCGGCCTGACAGATCAGATCAAGTTATATGGAAATGATGAAGCAAACGGTCCCGATATGTATATGTATGCACATGATTCATTGGGTACTTTTGTAGAAATGGGTGTTTTGGCGCCGATTACCGATGTGATCGGAGAGGAAACAATGGCTGATATGCTTCCTATGACAATGGAAGCGTGTACATACAAAGATTCCCAATATCTGTTACCAATCTATTTTGAAACACTTTTATTTATGTATAATAAAGATTTGTGGAAAGGTGAGATACCAACCACTACAGATGCACTTTATGACTACATGGCTGCTAATACGGACACAGCCGCAGGAACCTATGCAGTAGTAAATCAGCATTCAACCGCTTATAATGTAGCTCCTGTCATTAACGGATTCGGAGGATACATTATTAATTCGGATGCAGAACCTGGGTTAAATGTGCAGGCAACCAAGGACGCGATTCTTTATAATCAAAAGTTTGCAAAGCTGCAGGCGGATGGAGATTACAATACCATTACCACATTGTTTAATGAAGGAAAAGCTGCTTCCATTATTGGCGGACCATGGTTGATTTCCGGAATTACAGAAGCGGGAATTCATCTTGGATTCCGATCCTTATCTGAATTTAAACTGCCGAACGGTAATGCATTAGCACCGTATTCAGGTGTGC
>JAEWWQ010000368.1 GCA_023458855.1 Bacillota bacterium | reverse complement strand
GTATCAGGGTACAGCTGTCCCACAGAAAGTACACATGATTACTTTGAATTAGGGCACACATCTACATCAATCAGTCTTGCCTGTGGGCTCGCAAAGGCCAGAGACCTTACAGGGGGAAATGAAAATATTATCGCAGTGATTGGGGATGGATCGTTAAGTGGTGGTGAAGCATTAGAAGGACTGGATTTTGCCGGTGAGATGAACTCTAATATCATCATTGTTGTAAATGATAATGATATGTCCATTGCAGAAAATCATGGAGGGATGTATAAGAATTTAAGAGAACTCCGCTTAAATGATGGTATGGCAGATACAAATATATTTACAGCATTTGGCTTAGACTATGTATTTGTAAAAGATGGAAATGATATTGAAGAATTAATTACAGCATTTGAGAGCGTAAAAGATTCTACCAGACCTGTTGTAGTGCATATCGTTACCCAGAAAGGAAAGGGCTACAAGCTGGCCGAAGAGAATAAAGAAAACTGGCATTGGTGTATGCCATTTGATATAGAAACCGGAAAATCGAAGTTTGATTTCAGTGGAGAAGACTATGGCTCTATGACAGGAGAGTATCTCTTGGAAAAGATAAAAAAAGACCCGGCAGTGGTCGCTATCACTTCTGCAACACCAGCGGTATTTGGCTTTACAAAAGAAAATCGTGACAAGGCAGGAAAACAGTTTGTTGATGTAGGAATTGCAGAGGAAACAGCAGTTGCGCTTGCATCTGGTATCGCAAAAAATGGTGGAAAACCGGTTTATGGTGTTTATGCAACGTTTTTACAGAGAACCTATGACCAGATTTCACAGGATGTGTGTATTAACAATAATCCGGTCACATTTTTGGTATTTACAGCTTCTATCTGGGGGATGAATGATGTAACACACCTTGGTATCTATGATATTGCAATGATTTCTAATATTCCAAACCTTGTTTATCTGGCACCAACCTGTAAGGAAGAGTACCTTGCCATGATGGAATGGTCCATAGAGCAAAAACAGCATCCGGTAGCGATTCGTGTACCTGCAAATGGTGTGATTGCCACAGGCAGGAAAGCACGCACTGATTATAGCAAATTAAATCAATCTGAAGTAAACAGGCTAGGCAAAGAGGTGGCTGTAGTTGCACTCGGAGATTTCTATCAGCTAGGCGAACAGGTGGCAGAAAAGTTAGATGCTACCTTAATTAATCCACTGTTTATCACGGGTCTGGATACAGAACTGTTAGATCGCCTGAAAGTAGATCACCGTGTAGTAATTACATTAGAAGATGGTATCTTAGATGGTGGATTTGGAGAAAAGATTGCCAGATTTTATGGTGATTCTAACATGAAGGTATTAAATTATGGATTTCAAAAAGAGTTTCTTGACAGATATGACGCCATGGAGGTCATGAAAGCATGCAGAATTACCCCGGAGCAGATTGAAGAAGATGTAAGAAAAATTTTGGAATAAGCAAAAAGATGGAAGGAGTAATTTTATAAAATCAGAAGAATTAAGTGTTTTCCAAATGGGAGAAAAGAATGAAGCATTTGCAAAATATTTTACAATAAGGCAAAAGAATATCATGAAGTCTGAATGCGATCAGATGCATCAATGATGCGGTAAAGTCAAAAGGGTAATTTCTTTAAGAACGTAGAAGACAAAAGCTTTTTATGCTATAATCCGGAGTAGAAATACAAACTGAATTTTAAAGTGAGGCTGCTGAAATGAAGAAAAGAATAATAACTGTTTTGCTGGTTTTGCTGGCCGTGGGATTATTTGGCTGTGGTGTAAAAGAAGATAGTACTTATGATTCTTACGAGCAGATAATTAGTGAGTTATCGGAGGAACAGGCATACTTATATTATCAATTTGAAGGAATGAAAAATCAGGTACTGGTAGTGGCTGATGGTACTTATGATAATGGTGATGGCGTACTTGCAGCAATTGGATGCTGTTTCTATATGACCAGAGAAGATGGAAGAATTATTGAAATTGGTAGCATTAGCAGCAATGGGACAGCATATCCGATTGCTGCATCCAATGCATACATTTTCGCATGCGGGAATCATTCAGCAGCAAAATATGGCATAAGCGAGGCTGACCAAAGCATTGTTTTAGAGGAATCAGCTACAGAAGAGTTCGATGAAAAAGGGGCAGTTACTTATACCTATTTTACAAAGGAAACAAAAGAGAAACAGGTGGTAGAAGATGATTCAAAATTGCAGGCTTTATATCAGGAATATTCGGATGCGACGATTCTTGATTTTAGAAAGTAAGCCGGATTGAAAAGGACATGAAAAAAGCTGTTAAATGAGTTCTGAAGAGGCGATGAATGTTGAAGATAAATTAAATATGGAAACCAAGAATAAGAGATACGAGCCAGCACTTGTATCTCCTATTTTTTTGTATCACGTACTAATTACTGTAAAAAAATAGTTTTTAACAAAACAAATAATAGAAAATGACAAATAATATTTAGAAAAGCCAAATACATGTTGTGCACATTGTGCTATTATTTTATTGCAAACAAAAAATAACTGTTAAATATGTCGAATAAAATAGGTATTTGGCAGGCATGCAAAAGCAATAGAAGTTGACAAAGCGGAGGGATGAAAATGAAAAAGAAATTTTTATCAGTTTTATTATCGGCAGCGATTGTTGTTTCTCTTTGTGGATGTGGAAGCAAAACAACAGCTGAAACATCAGAGAATACAACTACTGTGGAAGAAGGAACAACAGAAACTACTACAGCAACGCAGACAGCCAGTGCAGGCTTAAAGGGGCATTTTTCTATTTACCATTTCCATGAAGAAGACGGAGCAGGTACTTCAAAAGCATTTTGGGATGCAGCTAAGAAATTTCAGGAAGCAAATCCGGATGTTCAAATTGATTATATTTTCGCGGATGCGAACAATTATCAGGAAAAATTAACGACATATATGGCTGGAGATGAACTTGCCGATGTATGGCTTACGAAAGGCGATATGCTTCCAACATTTGCAGATGGTGGATTGATTCAGGCAGCTGATCAATATATATCCCAGGATGCGGATTGGTCTTCCCAATATGTCGATGGAGCATTCACTGACAGTACTTATGATGATAAGCAGTGGGGAGTTCCATTCCAAATGCAGGCAAACTGCATTGGTGTTTACAATCAGGCGATTTTTGAAGAATGTGGAATTGATGGATGGCCGGAAACATGGACAGAATTATTAGCTGACTGCGATAAGATTAAAGCAGCAGGATATACACCAATCGGCATGGGCAATAAAGATCAATGGTTAGCAGAATCAGCAGTATTCAATACATATGCATATAAATATGTAGATCAGGATTGGTTCAATAGTTTAGCCAATAATGAAGGCGCCAAATTTACAGATGAAAAGTTTGTGAAAGCACTGGATGGATTCCAAAACATTGCACAGTACTTTAATTCGGATATGAACTCAATTGATCAGGATGAAATGTATTCTTTATATTATAATAAAAAATGTGCGATGTTCTTTAACGGTGCATGGTCAATCGGAACGATGATTGCTAATTGTCCTGAAGAAGTATTGAAATCAACGCATGTTGGATTAATGCCGGCAGTGGAAGGCGAAGTAGGGACAAAGTTTGATACAGCAGCTGGCGCTGGATGGAATTATGTAATTAATTCGAAACTGCAAGGTGACGATCTGACAGCATGTCTTGCTTTCCTGAAAGCAGTAACAACGGGTGAGTATGCGGATAATGCACTTTCACAAGGTTTTATTTCAGCAGCGAAGACAACAGATGCATGTGATATGTCTTCCTTAGATCCACTTTTCAGTGAATACTATGATTTGGCAGCTACAATGAATAACTGTTCCATCTTTGACTGTGTATTGCCGGCAGAAGTTGGCTCAGGAGTACTATATGCAGATACACAGCAATTAATTTCAAATTCTATGACAGCTGAAGAAATGGCAGCGGATTGTCAATCTGCTATGGAAGCGAATTATTAAAAGTACAGAAACTGAAGGTGCGCGTCAGGGAGGAATGTCCCTAACGCGTAACTTTTTAGGAACAAACAAATAGAACAATGTAGAGAAAGGAGAAATGGAAATGAACATAAGAGAGATACAAAATAAAAAGCAATATACCTGGATCTATACATTGGTCTTGATACCATTTATTTATTTCCTATTTGTAATGATAGTTCCTCTTGGTACTTCAATTTATTATAGTCTTACAAAATGGAAAGGGGTAGGAAGTCCTAAATTTATTGGATTACATAATTATATAACATTAATTAAAACCCCTGATTTTTGGCTTGTTACTAGAAATACATTAATACTTTGTCTTGTATGTACAAT
>JAEWWQ010000367.1 GCA_023458855.1 Bacillota bacterium | reverse complement strand
CTGTTCCACCATGAAGTACTAATGGCATGTCCCCTGTTAATTTTTGAATAGCGTCTAATGTTTCAAAGGAAAGACCCTTCCAGTTTGCCGGATATTTTCCGTGAATATTACCAATACCTGCTGCTAAGAAGTCGATTCCCAAGTCAGCTACTGCTTTACATTCTTCTGGATCTGCACATTCTCCTGCTCCGATAACACCATCTTCTTCTCCACCGATAGAACCAACTTCTGCCTCAATAGAGATTCCTTTTGCGTGAGCTGCTGCAACTAACTCTGTTGTCTTTGCAACGTTCTCTTCGATTGGGTAATGGGAACCGTCAAACATAATGGATGAAAAACCAGCTTCGATACATTTGTAACAGTGATCGTATGAGCCGTGATCTAAGTGAAGAGCTACTGGAACTGTAATTTTCATTTCTTCGATCATTCCATTCACCATTCCGACAATTGTTTTGTATCCTGTCATGTACTTTCCTGCACCTTCTGATACTCCTAAGATGACTGGTGAGTTATTTTCCTGAGCTGTTTGTAAAACTGCCTTTGTCCACTCTAAATTGTTGATGTTGAATTGTCCTACCGCATAATGTCCGGCTTTTGCCTTTTTAAGCATTTCTGCTGCTGATACTAACATTTTATTTACCTCCATTAATTAAATATACATTTTTTAACCGTCCTTATTATATCCTACTTCCATTGAAAATGGAATAATAAACGTGAAAAATTTATCATTTTTTCTCCGGAATCATAATGTGTATTGCTTTTTTACAATTATCAATGACAGCCTTTTTGTGATTTCCACCGAATTCGCCATCTAAGGTCCAGGCTATTTCCTCTTCCGATTCAAGTTCCAGATGTTCCGTCCGGAAACAATACATATACTCTGTATCAATGTCTTTTAACACCAGTGCCGTCAGAATTGAGTTCAGCTCCAGTGGATTTTTAGGATTTTTAATTAATGTTACTTCGAACATTCCATCATCTAATTCAACCCATTTTCCTGTAATTCTTTTGAATCCACCTACTGATTCTGAGTTGGTTATCATACCAAAAATAAATTCGTCTTCTATTATTTCCTCTCCGTACCGGATCTTAATTCTATAGTTTGGTATTGCAGACAACCGCTTCATACCTTCCAACAGATATGCCATATGCCCAAGCAGGTTTTTTACATCTTGTTTGGTTTCATATGATACATCTGTAAAAAGGCCGAATGCAGCAATGTATACAAATGTATCATCATTAAAAGCCCCTATATCGCAAGGAAATTCTATCCCATTGACCACTGTTTCAGCTGCTTTAATCATATTCTTAGGAATGTGAAGACTATTGGCAAAATCATTGGTGCTGCCTGCTGGAAGATACCCGATTGTAGCTCTTCTGGAACATTGCATAACCCCCGTGACCACTTCATCCAATGTACCGTCTCCGCCACTGCACACTACCATATCATAGTCCTTAGACCTTTCCTTTGACACAATAACAGCATCTCCTGCTGCCTGGGTAGGATACACAGTAACCTCATATCCCGCCTTTGTAAAAATATCTATAATATCCAGCAAATTACTTTTTATATTCGCCTTACCAGCATACGGATTATATATAAATAACATTTTCCTTCTTTTCACATTTGCTCCCATCTGCCGCTTTAGCCCTCCTTGCAGACTTTTACAAGTTTATTTATTATCTATATTATACAAAACACGCAGAAAAAAAGGAATACCTGCTGTATTCCTTTTTTGCATGTTATTATGTCAGGATCAAAAGGTAGTCTGCCCCTGATACCTACGGATTGTTATGCACTTTGTGCACTCACAATTCTTTAAAATACTTTATTGTTCTGCACCGCTCAAATATTTCTCTATACTGTCTACTGCTGACTGCTCATCCGCACCATCTGCTTCTACAGAAATATTTTCACCTGATCCAAGCCCCAATGTCATCATACCCATGATGCTTTTTGCATTCACTTTTCTGCCTGCCACTTCTACATAGACAGAACTCTCAAATTGGCTTGCAACTTGTACTAATACTGCTACCGGTCTGGCTTCAAGACCACCGTCTAATTGTACTTTCATTGTCTTTCTAATCATAATATCTCCTCCTTTACTGTCTAAGCTTGTCAGCAAATTCACTTAATTTCCTCAGTCTATGATTCACGCCCGATTTTCCCACCGGTGGATCAAGATATTCTCCCAATTCCTTCAGGGTAGCTTCTGGATATTCAATTCTGATCTCCGCCATATCTCTCAGATTATCCTGCAGGCAACTAAAGCCTGCCGTTTTCTGAATATACAGGATATCATCAATTTGTTTTGAAGCAGCATTCACTGTTTTTGTAATATTAGCTGCTTCACAATTCACCCTTCTATTTATGGAATTGCGCATCTCTTTCAAAATACGCAGATTTTCCAGATTCATAAGGGAGACATGAGCTTCCATAATATTTAACAGATCAACAATTCCAGAACCTTCCTTTACATATACCACATAATATTTTTTTCGTACTACAATCTTAGCATCTACCTGAAAGCCGATTATTATGTCTCTGATTTGGACTGCCTGTTCTTCGCTTAAGCAGACCAGTTCGAAATGATAACTTTTCTCCGGATCACTCATGGAACCGATGGTCAGATAAGCCCCCCTTAAAAAAGCTCTTTTGCAGCAACTGTTTTTAAGGACCAGCGGATTGATTACTCCCGCAGGCATAAGCTGCCTTCCATTTTTATCGCATATTTTAAGTGCTTGCAGTACTTTATCTACCACTTCAGCATTTTCAAGGCTATTTACATATGTATTTACTTTCGCATATTCCTTTTCAAATGCCTCCGCAATATCAGTATCTATATTAAATGTTTTTTTTAATAATGTAAAGTATTTTCTAGCTACGCTCAGATTTTCAGTCTGAATCTTAATTATTTTTTTTCCGTCAGCGTTGCTCATAATTTGTCCATTGTATTGAATAATTGCTGCTAACTCTGCTATTTGACAATGTCTGGCAGAACTGATATGTTTTGCTAATTCCTCTTTTACTTCACCAGAAAATGACATATTGCTCCTATCTGCGCTTCTTCCTGCGTGAGACTTAGTAATTCTTAGATGTGGTTCTTTCACATCTTAGAATTTCTTCTCACACTTCCCGTCATGCCGCTACAAGCGGCACAAATAATTAGAGAGAAGAAGACGCATGCGGCTTCTTCCTGTGCGAGACTTAGTAATTCTTAGATGTGGTTCTTTCACATCTTAGAATTTCTTCTCACACTATATACCATGCTTAATATCTCTATGTGCTAATGTAAGACCATAATTCCCCTGGTTCTTCATTCTCTTATAGAGTTCATTGGCGAGTGTTACGCTTCTATGTTTACCGCCAGTACAGCCTATACTGATTACCAACTGGTACTTCCCTTCTTTCACATAATTCGGAACCAGAAATAGAATCATATCACTCAATTTATCCAGAAATTCTCTTGCCTCTGGAAATCCCATTACATATTCCTGTACTTCATTGTCATTGCCTGTCTTATTTTTTAGTTCCTCGATATAGAAAGGATTCGGTAAAAATCTCACATCAAATACAAGATCGGAATCCGCCGGAATCCCATTTTTAAAACCAAATGACATAATATTAACCATAAGGCTATTATACTCTTCATTATTAACAAATATTCTGTCAAGTTCTTCCTTCAATTCTCTTGTTAACAGCTTTGATGTGTCAATAACATAATCCGCTTTTGCCTTTATTATTGATAAAATTTCACGTTCCTTTCGAATACCATCTTCGACACGCCCTTCAATTGAAAGCGGATGCATTCTCCTGCTTTCTTTATACCTCTGTAACAATACCTGATCATTTGCATCCATAAACAGAAGTTCATACATACATCCTAATTCTTTGATATTATCCAAGGCCTTCTGGATATCCATAAAAGATTGATCTGCACGGACATCCAGTCCAAGAGCCACCTTGGTAATTTCACCATTTGGAGCCACTATCAATTCTACAAATTTTCTAATTAAAGGAACCGGAAGATTATCCACACAATAAAAACCTACATCCTCCAGCATCTTTAACGCTGTTCTCTTTCCACCGCCGCTCATTCCAGTTACAATAACAAACCGCATATTTACTCCTCTGCCTATCAGGTCAAATTACTCAAATTTTCCAAGACATATGACTTCCATCTCTAGTGCAACACCCGATTTTTCATAAACTTTTTCCTGCACATCATGAATTAACTGCCAAAGTTCCATTGATGTGGCGTGTCCCATGTTTACAACAAAACCGCAATGCTTTTCCGATACACATGCATCACCTACACGATACCCTTTAAGTCCTGCATCCATAATCAGTTTTCCTGCGAAATGTCCTTCCGGTCTTTTGAATGTACTTCCTGCACTTGGATATTCCAGAGGTTGTTTTTCCCTTCTTCTTTTCGCAAGTTCCAACATTGTTTCATTTATCGTTTCTTTATCTCCCTCTTGCAGCTCAAGCTCCACCTCTACAACTGCAAAACGTTTATGGCGGATCACACTGGTCCTGTATCCGAATTCCATCGTCTCATTGTCAAGTTCCAAAATCTCTCCATCCATACTCATTACCCGGACTTTGGTAATTATGTGTTTCATCTCACCGCCATAGGCTCCGGCATTCATGACAACAGCGCCTCCGATGGAGCCAGGTATTCCTGATGCAAATTCGAGCCCTGTCAGTCCATGATGATAGGCTTCTTTTGCTACTTGCGAAAGCAATGCACCTGCCTGTGCATAGATATGCGTTCCACTTACGCGGATATCGTTCATTTTAGGACCAATCTGAACAATAATACCATCGTATCCTCTGTCACTGACTAATAAGTTACTTCCATTTCCTAAAATAAAATAGTCCATTTCAATCTTATTCAACAGTCGGAGCACTTCACTCAGCTGTTCTTCTGTATGTACCTGCAAAAGAATATTTGCCTCACCACCTGTACGAAATGTAGTGTATCTGCTCATCGGCACCTTTACAAGTATATTTTCTTTCGGTATGATTTTTTCAATATACTCTAATACGGCTGTATTCACTTTTTCTCACCTGCTTATTTTTCTATACGCTAACATATCATATGCCTATTCACAAGTTCTTATTCCAGCACCATCTTAGCCGCACCATATATTCCTGCATCATTACCCAGTGTTGCTAACGCAAAAATTGCGTCTGCACTTCCATGAAATACATATGGTTTATAATATTTTTTAATATAATCCAAGACTACAGTTCCTGCCTTGGATACGCCTCCGCCTATTACGAAAATTTCAGGATTAACGACGCCCGCAATGGCAGCCAGTCCCTTTCCAAGGTATTCACCAAATTGTTCTGCAATCGCAATCGCAACTTTATCACCTGCTTTGACGGCATCGAATACTGTCTTCGCAGACACTTCCTGTTCTGTCAATACTGTCTTTTCTGTTGTAACTGCCAGCATTCTGTTTGCAAGCCTTACAAGACCTGTGGCAGAAGCATACTGCTCCAGGCACCCCTTGTTGCCGCAGCCACACACATCAGTCTCATTATCCTCCATATGAATGTGTCCGATCTCACCGCCGGCTCCCGTTGCACCGGTCAGAATCTGTCCGTTCACAATAATTCCGCCTCCAACACCTGTGCCAAGCGTCACTGCTACCAGATTCTTATGTCCGGTTCCGCCGCCTTTCCACATCTCTCCAAGTGCAGCAACATTAGCATCATTACCTGCCTCTACTGTCATACCCAGTAAATCACTCAGTATCTTCTTAACATTCAGGACATCCCATCCAAGATTAACTGCTTTATGAACAATACCGTTTGCATCAACCGGTCCCGGAACCCCTACTCCGACTCCTGTGACTTCAGACTTGTCTATGGATCTTTCCTGCATTTTAATTTTTACTGCCTCTGCTATATCCGGTAAGATCAGACTCCCGCCGTTTTCTGTTCTTGTAGGAATCTCCCATTTATCAAGAACAGTTCCATCCACATCAAAAAGCCCCATTTTAATTGTAGTTCCACCCACATCAACGCCAAAACAATATTTACTCATTTTCAATCTCCTCTTTTATAATTAATCGTCTTCTCTTTTTCTGGCCAGAGAATTCTGCACACGCGTATATAGTTCCTGCGCCGCATTATAGCCCATCTTCTTCTGACGGTGATTTACAGCTGCAGATTCGCAGATTACTGCCAGATTCCGTCCGGGTCTGATTGGGATACTGTGGCAGACTACCTTATTTCCAAGATATTCTGTATATTCTTCTTCTAATCCCAATCTGTCGTATTCTTTATCTTTATTCCAATCTTCCAGCTTAATCACAAGATCAATTGACTGCGTGTCCTTTACACTAGATACACCGAACAATGTTTTTACATCGACGATTCCAATACCCCTTAATTCAATAAAATGCTTTGTAATATCCGGTGCGGAACCAATCAACGTATCATCGCTGACCTTACGAAGCTCTACAACATCATCCGTAACCAGACGATGTCCTCTTTTGATTAATTCAATCGCTGCTTCGCTCTTTCCAATACCGCTTTCTCCTATAATCAGAACGCCTTCTCCAAACACATCCACTAACACACCATGAACAGAGATACATGGCGCAAGTTTTACATTCAGCCATCTGATTATCTCTGCCATAAATGTAGAAGTTGATTTTTTAGTCATCAGAACTGGTATTTTATTTTTTAAGGCAATTTCCAGAAAAATCGGATCTGGTTTCAGTTCACGACAAAATACAATACCCGGAACATTATAAGATAAAAGCTTCGTGAATACTTCTCTCTTTTTTTCATCTGTCAGACCTTCAATATAAGTAAACTCTACAAAACCAATAATTTGTAAACGAGTCGCATCAAAATGCTCAAAATATCCTGCTAATTGAAGAGCCGGTCTGTTAATATCAGGTTGTGTGATTTTAACTTCAGAAATATCAATTTCAGGTGTTAAATTATCGAGTTTCATTTTTTCAATAATTTTAATTAATTTTATACTGGCCATGTTTTTTCTCCTTATCCTATACGTTCCTGGTTATTACCTCTTTATAAAATATCTTATACCACTGTACATCTTTAATTCTACAATTGTCTACCATTTTATCATAATCGGCACCTATAAACAAGGCACTATTCTATGAAATGGATTGCATTCCTCCAGGCTTTAGTCAATATTGTCCTTATGAAAAAATGCATAAATATCTTCTGCAATATTCATGGGAATATCCGGTACCTGCATAAGTTCCTCCACTTTTGCATCTTTAATTTCCTGAATATTTGAAAAATGCCTCATAAGTGATTTTCTTCTGGCCGGTCCAATTCCCGGAATATCATCCAATAGCGACTTTACCTGTGTCTTACTACGGAGCGAACGGTGATATTCAATCGCAAAACGATGGGCCTCATCCTGAATCCTCGTTATTAATTTAAATCCTTCTGAATCTTTATCAATCGGAATTTCTATATTGTTATAATATAATCCTCTTGTCCGGTGGTTATCATCCTTGACCATTCCGCAGACTGCAATTCCAATCTGTAGCTCCTGTAACACCTCCAACGCGATATTTACCTGTCCGCGTCCGCCATCCATCAGTATGAGATCTGGAAATTTTGTGAAGCTTCCTAATTCATGTCCTATCTCTTTCGTATCCAGTTCTTTCTTTTCTTCTATGCCATGCAGCAATCGTCTTGTCAGGACCTCCCGCATACATGCATAATCATCCTGTCCTGCGACTGTCTTGATTTTAAATTTACGATAATCGCTTCTCTTCGGTTTTCCTTTTTCATATACCACCATAGATCCGACCGTCTCAAAACCACTTATATTAGAAATGTCAAAAGCTTCCATTCTCTGAATCATATCCAGATGCAATAGCCGCGCAATCTCTTTTACTGCTCCAATTGTCCTTCCTTCCTCTCGTTTGATACGTTCTCTGTCTTTACTTAGAACCAGCATTGCATTTTGTGCTGCTAACTCCACAAGTTTTTCCTTATTTCCAATCTTTGGAACCTTGATTCGTACTTTACTGCCTTTTCTTGTACTCAGCCATTGTTCCACAATCTCTGTATCTTCCATCTCTTCCTGCAACATAAGTTCCTTGGGGATAAACGGAGTACCGGCATAATATTGTTTCACAAAATCAGATAGAATCTGTCCCGGTTCGTCTCCTGACACCTGTGTCATATAAAAATGTTCTCTGCCTATTAATTTTCCGGCACGTATGAAGAATACTTGAACAACTGCATCTTTTTCCCCTTTAGCAAGTGCAATCACGTCTTTATCTTCAAAATCACTGTCTGTAATTTTCTGCTTCTGTGCTACCATCTTAACACTGGACAGTAACTCCCGATACTCAATGGCTGCTTCAAACTCCATGTTCTCAGAAGCTTCTTGCATCTTTTCTTCGAGTTCCCGAATCATAGGTTTGTAATTGCCATTTAAAAATTCTAATGCCTTAGCAACTTTTTCCCCATATTGTTCTTGGGTAATGTAACCCTGACATGGCCCTGCGCATTGTTTGATATGGTAGTTTAAGCAAGGTCGCTCCTTGCCGATATCTCTTGGAAAGACCTTGCTGCAGGTTCTCAGTTTATACAATTTATTAATTAGTTCTATTGTATCTTTTACGGCACCGGCACTTGTAAACGGACCAAAATATTTCGATTTGTCTTTCTTCATGGATCTGGAAAAGAGAATTCTCGGATATGGCTCACTAACTGTGACCTTGATATAGGGATATGTCTTATCATCTTTTAACATGGTATTATATTTCGGACTATATTCCTTGATCAGATTATTCTCAAGGACAAGAGCCTCCAGCTCTGAATCAGTCACTATATATTCAAATCTTGCGATCTGCGACACCATTTTTTGAATTTTGGGCGTCTTTTTCGTGCTGGAGCGAAAATATGATTTTACTCTGTTTTTTAAGATAATGGCTTTTCCTACATATATAGTTGCATCATTCTTGTCATGCATAATATATACACCGGGTTTCTGCGGTAATTTCTTCAATTCTGCTTCTATGTCAAATAGTTCTGTCTGTTTCATAGGACTCCTCTTTACTTGTCATGATAAAAAGAAAGACTTAAGTAAAAATACCCAAGCCCTTTCTTACAGTATACTTTTTATTTTATATTATCATCAGCTTCGTGGTTCTGATATACGCGATGTTGTAAAATATCTGCGAACCGTTTTTCTTCTTCGCTTCTGTTATCCTCCGGTACCTGCTGCGGTTCTTCCTCTTTGGTAATTTCTTCTGAAAGGACAGATTCCTGTTCTTGCGGTTCAGCTATTACTGACTCCTCAGGTATTACCGGCTTTGTATCTTCTGTTTTGTCTTTTTTTTCATTTTCTGATTTATTTTCTGTTTTAGCTGTCTTATCTGTTTCTTCCTCTTTTTGGGGTTCGGGAATGCCTTTTTCCTTACGGAATATTTCCATAAATTCTTTTCCTGTAATTGTTTCCTTTTCAATCAGATGAGCCGCAAGTTTATCCATTACCTGGCGATTTTCTTTTAATAACTTTTTAGCCTGCTTATAGCTGTCCTTCAGAATCTTTGTTATTTCTATATCGATGTCTGCAGCCGTAGTATCACTACAGTTCAATGCTGAACGTCCGTCCAGATATTTGCTTTCTACCGTCTCTAAACCTACCAGCCCGAATTTCTTGCTCATACCATACTGCGTTACCATAGCTCTGGCTATGCCGGTCGCCTTCTCAATATCATTGGCAGCGCCTGTCGTGACATTCTCAAATACGATTTCTTCAGCCGCACGCCCAGCCACCAGACTGACTAACATATCGCGTAATTCCGCCTCTGTATTTAGGAACTTCTCTTCTTCCGGGACATGCATAACATATCCCAATGCCCCCATTGTTCTTGGAACAATCGTAATCTTCTGTACCGGTTCCGAATTTTTTTGTAATGCACTCACCAACGCATGACCTACCTCATGGTAAGAAACAATCTTCCGTTCTTCCGGTCCCATGATACGGTCTTTTTTCTCTTTCCCAACCAGAACAAGCTCTACTGCATCAAACAGATCCTTCTGGCAGACATATTCTCTGCCTTCTTTAACAGCATTAATTGCCGCTTCATTAATCATGTTTGCCAGATCCGAACCAACCGCACCACTCGTTGCCAACGCAATTGCATCAAAGTCTACGCTGTCATCCATGAGCACATCTTTGGCATGCACTTTTAATATTTCTACACGCCCTTTTAAATCGGGCTTATCTACAATAACACGTCTGTCAAAACGTCCCGGACGCAATAACGCTTTATCTAATATCTCCGGTCTGTTGGTTGCTGCAAGAATCAGAATTCCCTTTGATGTATCAAAACCATCCATTTCTGAAAGCAGTTGGTTCAATGTCTGTTCTCTTTCTTCATTACCACCGCCGTATTTGGAATCTCTGCTTCGTCCGATGGCATCGATCTCATCAATAAATATAATACAAGGAGCATTTTTGGTAGCCTCCTTGAACAAGTCCCTTACTCTGGAAGCCCCTACACCTACATACATCTCAATAAAATCCGAACCTGCAAGTGAAAAAAACGGAACCTTTGCTTCCCCTGCCACTGCTTTTGCAAGTAACGTCTTACCAGTACCCGGAGGGCCTACGAGCAGAGCTCCTTTTGGAAGTTTTGCACCAATCTTTGCATACCTTGCAGGGTTGTGCAGGAAATCTACTACTTCCTGTAAAGACTCCTTTGCTTCATCTTCTCCTGCTACGTCCTTAAAGGTAATACCTGTTTCTTTTTGTACATATACTTTGGCATTGCTTTTTCCGACTCCCATAGGTCCGCCGCCGTTCGACATTTTCTTAAACAGCAGGCTTAAAACGATCCATACCAACGCGATCGGCAATACATAGGTCAATAAAATAGAAAGTAGAAATCCTGAATTATCCTGTACTTCTCCTTTTACATCCACATCATGGTCGATCAGATAATGTACCAGGGTATCATCTTCCACATTACCTGTATAATACGTGACGGTTTGCGGTGTCATCTGCAATGGGTTCGTATTCCCAGTTTCTTCTTTCATTGTAATATTGATTCTGTCAGATGCAAGCTCCACGCTTTTTACTTTTCCATCTTCGACCATCTGTAAAAATTCATTATAGGTGACTTCGTTCACATCACCACTTAACAGGCGCATAAAATAACTCATACATAATAAGGAAATCAATGCTGCTACAAGTAAAAGCACCAGACTCTGCTTCTTCGGCGCCTGGCCGTTCCCTTTATGTCCATTTGAATTATTTCCCCCACCCGGTGGTGTATTACGATTGTTATTCATGCCGTTTCCGCCATCGTAATTATATAATTTATTTTCCTGATATTCCATCACAATTCTCCTCAATGTTACTACAATTAGGTATTAAATTAATTATAAATACCTTATATCAGTATAAAGATAGAATCTTTATA
>JAEWWQ010000366.1 GCA_023458855.1 Bacillota bacterium | reverse complement strand
GAGCAACTGGTAGAGGTACTTGGTACCTTAACGGAGAGAGAACAAAAAGTATTAAGGCTGCGCTTTGGTCTTGACGATGGAAGGGCAAGAACGCTGGAGGAAGTAGGAAAAGAGTTCAACGTAACGCGTGAAAGAATCCGTCAGATCGAAGCAAAAGCACTTCGTAAGCTTCGTCACCCAAGCAGAAGCCGTAAATTAAAGGATTATTTGGACTAATGGAGTTATCAAAAAGATTGTTGGCAGTTGCAGATATGGTTACAACAGGAAACAGAGTTGCAGATATAGGCTGTGACCATGGCTATGTGCCTATTTATCTGATAGAACATCATATTTCACCTTCGGTAATTGCTATGGATGTGAATGCAGGGCCTTTGAAAAAGGCGAAAGAACATATTTTGCAGCATGGACTTTTGCCATACATAGAGACACGCTTATCGGATGGATTGGCAAAACTTCTGCCAACGGAAGCTGATACTTTACTTTGTGCAGGAATGGGTGGAAAACTGATGATCAGAATCCTGGAAGAGGGGAAGAACGTAGTCCCTTATGTAAAGGAAATTATTTTACAGCCTCAGTCAGAGATTCATTTGGTACGACAGTATTTGCGTCAGACAGGTTTTTCCATTACAGAGGAAAATATGATTTTTGAAGAAGAAAAGTATTATCCGATGATGCGTGCGGTGCCGGCCTTTTCAGTTGAATTGGAAAAGGAATCAGCAGGAGGATCAGAGTACGCGTTCTATGATAAATATGGAAGACTATTGTTGGAAAATAAAAATGCGGTATTACAATCTTTTTTACAGAAAAAATACCAAAATGTGGAACAACTGATAGCGGCGTTGTCGGAAGAAACACTTCAGACAGAGAAACAGCGGTTAAGAATTAGGGAATTGAAAAAGGAACTGGAAGAAATACGGCATGCGCAAAGCTTTTACAGGGAGAACTAAGGAGAAGAGCTATGAAATGTACTGACATCATTCACAAACTGGAAGAGCTATCCCCACCTTCCTTTGCAGAAGAGTGGGATAATGTGGGGCTATTGGCAGGAAGAAGAGATAAGGAAGTTCTTCGGGTGGCAATTGCTGTAGATGCCACCCAGGAGATAATTAACCAGGCGATAGAACAACAGGCTGATATGCTGATTACCCATCATCCGCTTATTTTCAGAGCGGTAAAGAATGTGAATACAGATGATTTTATCGGCAGACGTCTTGTGAAACTATTGCAAAATGATATTAGTTATTACGCAATGCATACGAATTTTGACATCATGGGAATGGCAGATGCAGCAGCAGATGAGATCAGTCTCCAGAATCGCAGAGTATTAGAAGTTACGTATGAAGATGAGATTGCCAATGAAGGCATCGGAAGATACGGCAGATTACCCAGAATTATGTCAGTGGAGGAATGTGCGGAATATATAAAGCAGGTTTTTTCATTGGAACATGTGCGCGTCTATGGAGAATTAAATGCAACCGTTGAGAAAGCAGCAATATCGCCGGGTGCAGGTGGTGATATGATCCCGGCTGCATTGGCGGCTTCTGTTGATGTATTAATAACAGGTGATATTAAACATCATGAAGCATTGGATGCAATGGAACGCGGACTCATGATTATTGATGCGGGTCATTTTGGATTGGAAAAAATATTTACACCATATATGAAAGAATTTTTTGTCAGGGAGATTCCTAAGATTTTTATTTGCAATCTAAAGGAGCAGGATCCAATCAGGACAGTATAAAAAGAAATGGCAGGAAAGAGGCAGTGCATGGAAAATCAAGTGGTGGTTACCATAGACGGATTGAAGAAAGAGTATCCTAAGGATATAACATATGAAGAAATAGCGGCTGAGTACCAGGGACAGTATGCAGGATTAATTGCAGCAGTTATTGTTGACGGGAAAATTCAGGAATTAATAAAGAAGGTAAAAAAGGATTGTACAATAACTTTTGTTACCTTAAAAGATGCTATTGGGCATAAAACGTATTCCAGAACTGCACTATTGTTACTGGCAAAATCAATTCATGATGTGGTTGGAACCAAAAGCATAAAAAAAATAAAAGTAGAATTTACGATTGGTGACGGTCTGTATTGTAGTGCAAAAGGAGACTTTACAATCGGGCAGGAGCTAATTGACAAGGTAAAAGCGCGCATGCATGAACTGGTACAAGACAAACGACCTATTATCAAGCAAAGCTATTCCCTGGATGATGCGATTGCGCTGTTCGAAGAGCGTGGCATGATAGACAAAGTCAAGTTGTTCCGTTACCGGAGAAGTTCCACAATTAATGTGTATGAAATGGATGGCTTCTATGATTATTTTTATGGCTATATGTTACCCAATGCAGGCTATATCAAATATTTTGATTTGATACCTTATCATGAGGGATTTATGCTGTTGCTGCCTAATAAGAGCAATCCTGCAAAGATTGCTCCGTTCCTGCCGAGAGAAAAGTTATTTGATACCCTGATCAGAACAACAGAATGGGGTATCAAGATGCAGATTGATACGGTAGGTGATCTGAATAACGAGATATGTTATGGCAGGGCTGGTGAGATGGTACTGGTGCAGGAAGCATTACAGGAAAGAAGAATCAGTGAGATTGCCAAAGATATCGCGAACCGTGGGGGCATAAAATTTATTATGATTGCAGGACCTTCTTCCTCGGGAAAGACTTCTTTTTCTTACCGGTTATCGATCCAGCTCCGAACACTCGGTCTGGTACCTCATGCAATAGGTGTGGATGATTACTTTGTGAATCGGGAAAAAACACCAAGGGATGAAAATGGGGACTATAACTTTGAGTGCCTGGAAGCAATTGATGTGGAACAATTTAACAAGGATATGTCGGACTTATTAAAAGGAAAGGAAGTAGAGATCCCTACCTTCAATTTTAAGAGCGGAAAGCGGGAATATAAAGGAAATGTGAAGAAGCTTGGAGTGGAAGATGTATTGGTAATTGAAGGGATCCATGGACTGAATGATGCAATGTCTTATGCACTCCCGAGTGAAAGTAAATACAAAATATATATCAGCGCATTAACGACATTGAATGTAGATGAACACAACCGTATCCCGACGACTGATGGACGATTATTGCGCCGGATGGTAAGGGATGCAAGAACAAGGGGCATTTCTGCAAAACGCACAATTGAAATGTGGCCCTCTGTAAGACGCGGTGAGGAAGAAAATATATTTCCTTATCAGGAGAGTGCAGATGCGATGTTCAATTCTGCTTTAATATATGAGCTTGCAGTTCTGAAGCAGTACGCAGAGCCTTTATTATTTGGTATAAAAAAGGGGGAGCCGGAATATTTTGAAGCAAAAAGACTTTTAAAATTTTTGGAATATTTTCTGGGTATCAGCAGTGATATTCTGCCTAAAAATTCAATTATGCGAGAATTTGTCGGCGGCAGTTATTTTAACGTATAGATAACAGGACTTGCCACTCAGAAGTGAATATGGTATATTATTTAGGCTTATAAGTCGGACAAATGATCGCGGCTGTAATGTAAGGTTACAGGTGAGGAAAGTCCGGGCTTCACAGGGCAGAATGCCGGATAACGTCCGGTGGAGGCGACTCCAAGGCTAGTGCAACAGAAATGTACCGCTTCACATATGTGAAGTAAGGGTGGAAAGGCAGCTTAAGAGACTACCGCTTTCTTGGTAACAAGAAAGGCATATGTAAACCCCATTCGAAGCAAGACCAAAAAGAAAGCAATACGATTGCCCGTCGTGCTTTCAGGTAGGTCGCTTGAAGCTATTGGTAACAGTAGTTCTAGACAGATGATCATTCAATGACATAACCCGGCTTATCGTCCGGCTTATAAGATAAAAATTACATCTTTATGTGTCCATAAGGATGTAATTTTTATTTACGCGAGCAATGAGGAAAATGTTCTGCTGGCAGAAGCATATTGTGAATTTAAAGTCTGAGCGCAGGTATAAAAAAGCGTTGTGCCGGATTTGACGGATGCGCAGCTATGTGGTATATTTACTAACGTATTTGCAATTCATGCGGATATGGTAACTGACAGTTTTATCTGCATCATGCAGATAGTAGTTTTAGGAGGGAAAATCATGAAAAAAGTATTAGCACTTATGCTGGTTGGTGTTATGACATTCTCGTTAGCAGGATGTGGCAACAAAGCGGCAGACACAACAAAAACACCTGCGACAGCAGAAGAAGTAACAACCCAGGCAGCAGAAGCAACAACAGAAGCAGCTGCAGACACAACAGGGAAAAAATACATTATTGCAACAGATACGACATTTGCCCCATTTGAATTTGAAAATGAAAAGGGTGAAAGAGTTGGTATTGATCTGGATTTATTAGCAGCAATTGCAGAAGATCAGGGTTTTGAGTATGAATTGCAAAGCTTGGGATTCTCAGCGGCTGTAACAGCATTAGAAGCAGGGCAATGCGATGGTGTTATCGCGGGTATGTCTATTACAGAAGAGCGTCAGGCAAAGTATGATTTCTCAGATGCATATTTTGAATCAGGCGTTGGCATGGCAGTAGCAAAAGATTCGGACATTGCTGCGTATGAAGATCTGGCAGGCAAGACAGTAGCTGCTAAAGTTGGTACAGAAGGATGTACTTTTGCAGAAGCAAAAGCAGAAGAAATCGGATTTACAGTAACTCAGTTTGAAGATTCTGCAAGCATGTACCAGGATGTTCTGGCTGGCAACAGTGTAGCTTGTTTTGAAGACTATCCGGTTATGGGATATGAGATTTCAAGAGGAATGGAACTTAAGATGCCTCTGGAGATGGAAGCAGGAAATTCATACGGATTTGCAACTATGAAAGGTGCGAATCCAGAATTAGTAAAGATGTTCAATGATGGTCTTGCTAACTTAAAGGCAAGTGGGAAGTATGATGAGATTATCAACACATATATTGCAAAATAGACTGTTTCGATAAATATCTATTAGGATTTTGTGAATGGAAAACTTCTGGAACATTGGTTTTGGAAGTTTTCTATTTTATATAAAATTGCTAAAAGTACAACATAAATGCTTTTTATATGAAAACACTTATGCTATACTTTTAACCAGTATATGGGATAAGGGGATTAAAAACAGGAGGTAAGAAAGTGAAGCTTATAGAATTATTTATTCAGTATTTTCCTTCATTTGTTTCAGCATTGCTTTATACATTAAAATTGACAGCAATGTCTTTATTTTTTGCATCAATTCTGGGTATTATATTCGGATTATTCAGTGTATCAGGCAATAGAGCACTGAAAACAATGACAAAGATTTATGTGGATATCATCAGAGGAACTCCTTTACTGGTACAG
>JAEWWQ010000365.1 GCA_023458855.1 Bacillota bacterium | reverse complement strand
TGAGACCGAGGATAAGAAGACCGGCTTGAAAGATGGCAGCGCCACGGCGGGCCGCAATTTCTTCGTGCGTGGCGCCATGCTGAAAGTGGTTGGCGACGACGAGTCGGTAGGCGTTACGCTGACCAGTGAGTCGAAGTCCGTCACGAAACTGACGGACGACCTGGTCACCATCAACAACCCTTCCTCGCTCACGCTGCTTCTGCCTGCGGATCTGGCGGAGGGTGAGTACACGCTGACGGTGACGACGCAGTATTCCAGCACGAACCGTTTCTTGAAAACCCCTCGCAGCGTGAGCACGCAGATCTGGGTCGGCGGCAAACCTGCGGAAGGTGGTGGTGATAGCGAGAGTCCGGATGAGATTTGATAAGAAGACAAACAGTTGGGCGGATCTACATGCTGGTCTGCCCCCATTGTATGATCCCTTCATACAGTACTGTATGATCCCCTTATACAGTGCTGTATGAAGTCCTTATACAGAGGTGTATGAAGGGGACTTAATTTTAGAACAGATTTCATTGTAACAATGGCAACAAACTCGCGAACTTCGAAAAGTATAAAAAATAGTTTGGTAGCTTTAGCTTTTTATTTTATTAATCTGCTTCTCCAATTTTTCTCTCGTAAGGTGTTCTTGGATTATTTAGGAGCGGAAATATTGGGACTGAATACTACAGCTACCAATTTGCTTCAGTTCTTGAATCTTGCAGAATTAGGGATAGGGCCTGCTATCGCTTGTACACTATATAAGCCTTTATTAGAGAGAGATACAACTACGATTAATGAGATTGTTTCCTTGCAAGGTTGGCTCTATAGGCGTATCGCTTGGATTGTAATAGCGGGGAGTTTGATGTTGACGGCGTTTTTCCCTTTGATCTTCGCTAAAATGCCTTTGCCTCTATGGTATGCGTATGCCTCTTTTGGGGTTTTGTTGGTTAGTGCGTTACTGAGTTATTTCGTGAATTATAAACAGATCGTTTTATCCGCTGATCAGAAAGAGTATAAGATTCGATATAGTTACAAGGCTGCTATGTTAGTCAAGATCCTTTGTCAGCTATTGGCGATCGAGTATTTGTCTGATGGATATATATGGTGGCTGATACTGGAGGTTGTATTTGCGATTATCGCTTCAGTGGTATTGGAACATACGATTAAGCGGTCGTATCCATGGATTATAACAGATCTAAGGAAAGGAAAGGCTTTGTCAAGGAAGTATCCGAATATTTTGAAAAAAGTCAAACAATTGTTTTTCCATAAGATCGGAAGTTTTGCGCTTACACAAATCAGCCCTATTATTATTTATGCTTATACGACATTGACGATAGTTGCATTATATGGAAACTATATGCTGGTGATATTGGGAATCCAAACGCTTATGGCCGCTATCTTTAATAGTATGAATGCCGGGATCGGGAATTTGGTGGCGGAGGGGAATCATGAACGGATTTTCTCTGTATTTGAGGAACTGTTTTCTGTGAGATTTTTGTTTACCAGCGTGATGTGTTTTGGTGTATTTATACTTACTCCCTCGTTTATAACATTGTGGATTGGGAAGGAATATGTGATGGACTCCATAACGTTGTTATTAATGACTGCTATTTTGTTTATTAACTTGAGCCGTACGACAGTGGATACTTATATTAACGCTTATGGTCTGTTCAGTGATATTTGGGCTCCTGCCGTAGAAACGGCTATAAATATCGGGATGTCTGTTCTACTGGGATATTTTTTTGGTTTACAAGGTGTCTTATTGGGCGTATTGATAAGTTTGCTACTTATAATCTTTTGCTGGAAACCTTACTTCTTGTTTCGTAAAGGATTAAGATTGCCTTTGAGAATTTATGTGGTTCTGTATATTAAGCATTTGGCGGTAGCCATTTTTTGTGCGGCCTTGATTTATTCTATTTTTGGACAGGTTATGTCGTTTTATCCGGTAAATGGTATTTTCTCATTCCTGCTTTATGGAGGATCTATGGTGATCGTTTATGCTGTACTTCTCATGCTTTTGTTGTGCCTGATAGGACAGGGGATACGTGATTTTGTTCGAAGGATGGCTCGAATGGTAAGATAAAAAGATTTGTAAGCCGTGTTTTAATATATGAAGAAAAGTCAGTTTTTTGAACGGACAGATAAGATAGCGTTATTTCTCTTGGTCGTTTGCTTGGGGTTTAGAGATATCTATCCTTCGATAGGGAAGGATGTATATGTGTTTCTCGCTTTGATATTTGCGATACCAGTGATGCTTCTGATAAGGGATTTGTTGTGTAAGAGACTTACAACTAAATATTTTGTGGGAGTATTATCTGTCGTTTTATTTTACATTTTGATAATACCATTCAATGGGAATGGAGCGAAATATTTCTTGCCTTTATATGTGGCGGCGATAGCTTTTCGGAAGCTGGATTATAAATACATTACGATACAATTCTTTTTTATGCAGCTTATAGCTTTATGTATAAGGATGTTCTTACAAAGTAATGGCATGCTTGATGAACGAGTTTGGTATACGGAGAAAATAGAAGGAGGAGTTTCTTTCGACTTGGGGTATGGAAATCCGAATGCGTTAGGAATGGTTTCCTTTTTTGTATGCTGTTATTTGTATATAATAATGTACGAAAAAAGAAAGTGGTTTGCTTTTTTTGTTGTTTTATTGATATCTTTATTTTCATTCGGATATACAGCAAGTCGTACTTCTTTCTATCTTTCACTATTGTTGATGTTTGTATGTTTTATTCCTAATAGATTATTGCATGAATTTGTTTATCAAAAAATAATACTGCTCTCGCTTCCTTTAGCTCTACTAATGAGCTTTTTCTTGTCAGCTTATCTGTTATATAATTATAGTTTTGTGAATATAGTATTGTCTGGAAGATTAGGATTATTTAGTCAATTGTTGTCAATGTTTGATACGCTATTTGATTTTGTTACAGGGATACCTATAGATGTTACAGACTTTGATTTTCCTGTAGATAATGTGATTGCTTATATGTTAATATGTGGAGGAATTGTCTTTGTATTATTATTTATTATTCAATATTATATAATAGTTCAATACCGAAATTATATACCTGCTTTTATGCTGGTGGTATTGATGCTGATAGTATTATCTGGTTTGTCAGAGAACTATTGGGCTAAATTTGGTTATACTGGTGCTTCTTTTACTTGGATACTTCTTTTCAATCAAAGTTATATTAATAAAAATATTCGACAATGATACGAACTCCTTCTATTTCAGTTATAGTCCCAGTCTATAGAGCCGAAGATTATCTCGAGCGTTGTGTTGAAAGTTTATTATCCCAGACATTTCCGGATTTTGAAATTCTTTTGGTTGATGATGGAAGTCCTGATCATTCTGGAGCTATATGTGATGATTATGCACGGAAAGATGATCGGATCAAGGTTTTTCATAAACTAAATGGAGGAGTTAGCTCCGCTCGTCAATATGGAATAGATCATGCGATAGGTGAATATGTTATTCATGCGGATCCTGATGATTGGGTGGAATCAAGCATGTTGGAAGAGCTTTATAATAAGGCCAAAGAAGAAGATGCGGATATGGTGATTTGTGATTATTATATGAATTATGAGAATAAACAGGTCTACAAGAAACAAGAACCCTCTTCGCTGGATCATAGAACTGTATTGAAAGAGTTGTTCCAACAACTGCATGGCAGTTGTTGTAACAAGCTCGTTAGGCGAGCTTGTTACAACGATACCGGTACGAGGTTTCCCGAGGGTTTTACATTGTGGGAAGATCGTTTTGTTTGTTGTTCTCTTTTGCTTACGGATTTAAAGATTGCTTATTTGGGTAAAGCTTTTTATCATTATGATCGAATATCTAATGATAATAGTTTAGTTGTCTATCCTACGAAGAAAGGGTTGTACTCTATTGTCCAGTTCATCGATTATATAGAAGGTAAACTCCCCTGTTCTGATTCTCCTCAGATCTATTTTAATTTGAAATGTCATGCAAAAGAATATTCATTCTTGTTAAAACAATCTTATGCTGAGTTCTATGGAATTTACAAGGATATAAATAAGGATTATATAAAAAACAGTAAAGTATCCATATTAAGTCTGTATGTGAGAATGGCCTTGATATTTAATTCAAGTTCGTATATGGTATTGTCTAGTAATTATATGTTTTTTAAAAGGCTATTGTTGAAAATCATTCGACTTATTTCGAAATAATTGTAGATGTTCATTTATAAAAGTGTATAATATATATATGAGATTAGAAGTATTAATATCTTGTATGCATCAAAAAGACGCATCAATTATCCAACGAACCAATATACAAAGTGATGTCTTGATAGTCAATCAATGTAATGAGAATAGAGAAGAACGATTTGACTTTAAAAATAAAAAAGGTGAATTGTGCATTGCTCGCATGATATATACTGCAGAGCGAGGCTTGTCTCGTAGCCGGAATATGGCATTAAGGAACGCAAAGGGTGATATTTGTTTGATTTGTGATGATGATGAGATCTTGGAGGATGATTATGTAGAAAAAATCATAGGCTCTTTTGAGAAATATCATGCGGAGGACATTATCGCTTTCAGTTTGAAGCACCCTAAAAAGCAATATTCATCAGTAACTTATGCTATTGGGTATTTCCGATCAGCGAGGATTTCAAGTATTCAAATTGCTTTAAGAAAAACGGATCTGATTAATCGTGTGAATTTTTGTGAGAAAATGGGGAGTGGAACGGGAAATGGTGGTGGTGAGGAGAATAAGTTTTTAGTAGATTGCTTGCGTTATGGGGCTAAAATACGCTATGTTCCTCTATTGATCGCTTCTGTGGCTCAGACAGAAAGTCAATGGTTTCATGGATATGATCGGCAGTACTGGATGAATCGAGGTTGGATGGCAAAGATGATTTATGGAATTATTATTGGTTATGGTTATCTGTGGTATACCTTATTGTTGAGAAGCTATAAAGTTGATAGGGTGAACTCTTGGATCAAACAATACTTTTGGATTCATAAAGGGTTTATAGAGAATAGATAAAGTAAGTAACTGATTTAAACGTTTTGCTATTGCTAAGAAAACGTTTGTTTTTTAATAACTCGATATTTAGGAGTTTTCAAAAGGGGCTAAATAGGATATTCTTTTTGAGTACTAACAGTTGGTATAAATTAATAAATAGAATGTTATCAATCTAATAAAATATGAGTGCAATATTACGAGTCTTTGCAGATATTTGTTATCGTATAAATCCTTGCTTCTATTATGGTTTACGTTACTTTATAGTGCGTAAACGGTGGCCAGATTTTAATCATCCGAAAGATCTTTCTGAATATTTACTTGGAAAGATGTTAGGAATTGATTTTAAGCAGTTTGCTATTTATGCAGATAAAGTGAAAGTTCGGGCATATGTGGAAGCTAAAGGTTTTTCTGAATTGTTACCTCAATTGTATGGTGTTTGGGAGAGTGCGGAGGCTATTGATTTTGATAGTTTACCGCATAAGTTTGCCTTAAAAACCAATCATGGATGTGGAAATCATGTTCTTTGTAGAAAGAAAGAAGAACTATCTTTGGAAAATACTCGTTGTCTTATGGATAAGCTTATTAGTAAGCCTTTTACTATTAGAGAGCCTCATTATCTTTATATTGAACCTAGGATCTATGCAGAGGAATTAATTGAGTGTCCGCAAGGATCTTCTTTGGTGGATTATAAATTTATGTGTGTAAAAGGGAAGATTAAATGTATATTGATATGTTCTGATAGAAGTAAGGATTTTCACGATATTACAAGAGTTGTTGTGAATAAGCAGTGGCATTTGTTACCTTGGATTTCAGATGCCACCTCTTCAATAAAGTTACCAGATCCTCCCATTCATTTAGACAGAATGGTATATATTGCTGAACAGCTCTCCGCTGATTTCGATTTTGTTAGAGTGGATTTATATGATACAGGAAAGAAGGTTTATTTTGGAGAATTAACTTTTACACCTAATAGCTCAATCTTGACCCATTGGACTACTTCTGCACTCAAAGAGATGGCCATGGATTTACTGTAGTATAATCATAGGTGTTTTTGTATTGTTAGGCTACTATATAATTAAATAATCATGAATATTGCTATTGTCGGCACCGGCTACGTAGGCCTGGTGTCTGGGACTTGTTTTGCCGAGATGGGAGTTGATGTCACTTGCGTGGATGTCAACCGGGAGAAAATAAATGGCTTGTTGGAAGGGAATATCCCGATTTATGAGCCGGGGTTGGAAGAGATGGTGTTGCGTAATGCGAGGGAGGGCAGATTGCATTTTACGACAGACTTGGCCTCTTGTCTGGATAACGTGGATATCGTTTTTAGCGCCGTGGGTACGCCACCGGACGAGGATGGTAGCGCCGACCTGCGTTATGTGTTGGAGGTCGCTCGTACGTTTGGCCAACATATTAAGAAATATACGGTATTGGTAACCAAG
>JAEWWQ010000364.1 GCA_023458855.1 Bacillota bacterium | reverse complement strand
TTATCAGGGTATCCAGAGCGGATGGTTCGCAAAAGTAGTAAAAGATAAATTCAATATGGAGCTCAATATTATTGCAAGAAATGTTGCGGGCGGCGGAGAGACCTTATATCAGACGCGTTCTGCTGCTGGAGACCTTGGTGATCTGATTATTATTGATAATTCCAACGGCAAACTGAATGATCTTGTGGAATCAGGACTTGTTGCTGACTGTACAGATCTGATGAAAGGAAAAGAGATTTATACAAATTATGCAAATGCGATAGATGCAATGAATGAGACAGTTAATACAGAAGGAATGTGGGCGTTTCCGAACTCTGTATCCAGTGAAGCTGCGACAGAACCAAGTGAAGGATTAGAGCCGACATTTGGTCCGTATATCCGCTGGGAATATTATAAAGAATTGGGATATCCTAAAATGTCTACACTTGAAGATTTTCTGGATGTCCTGGAAGGGATGCAGAAGCTTGCAAGAGAAGAAGGAAATGAGGATGTTTATGCGATCTCGCTGTTCAAGGACTGGGATGATAATATGATGAATAATGCAAAGCAGTTTGCCTGTATGTATGGATTTGATGAAATGGGCTTCGTGCTGGCAAAAGCAGACGGTTCTGAATATCAGAGTATTATTGATGCGGATTCCATGTACAATCGGGCATTAAAATTCTTATATGAAGCAAATCAGAGAGGACTTGTAGATCCGGATTCTACGACACAGAATTATGATACACTGACAACCAAATATAGGGATGGAAAGGTGCTGTTCTGTCCATGGCCGTGGGTCGCACAGAACGAATATAATACGAATGAAAACAAAGAAGCAGGAAAAGGCTTTATGCTGGCAACCATTGATGATATGCAGATTTTCTCCTATGGAAACTGTCCGGAGGGAAATACCTTTCGTGCAGTCTGTATCGGAAGCGGTGCGGAAGACAAAGAAAGGCTTGCAGATTTTATTGACTGGCTTTACTCACCGGAAGGAATGGAAATCAACGGGCAGTCCAATGGTGCAGCAGGTATCCAGGGTCTTACATGGGAATTAGATGCAAATGGAGCCCCTGTACTGACCGAGTTCGGTAAATCAGCCTTACCGATGCATGAAGTGGAGGTATCAGAAGAATACGGCGGCGGTAACTGGAAAGATGGTGTTTCAGTGCTGAACTTTAAGCCAGTAAATCTTGGGGATACAGATCCTAATACAAATCAGGCTTACGATTACAAGTTGTGGCCGTCTGTTATGGCCAGCAATGTTACGGCACTGGATAAAGACTGGCAGGCACAGACTGGTGCCGATTCCACGATGGAATATCTGAAACAGAACAATAAGATTCTTGTTGCACCGGGTTCGACTTACGCTTCCCCGGAAGAAGACTCTAATATTACAACAATTCGCGGACAATGTAAGTCTACGATCGTAGAAAATTCATGGAAGATGATTTTTGCTTCTGATGAAAGCGAATTTGATTCTCTGCAGACAAATATGCATGATACAGCAATTGGACTTGGATATGCAGATGTTCTTGCAGTTGATATGCAGAATGCAGAAAATCAGAATGCTGCACGTGTGACTTCAGCAGAAAAATATCCTTCTGTGGCAGAATAATTTAGTAATCTATGACAAGTGAATCGGCGTGCCGATTCACTTGTATGAGTGTATGCTGGAAGCATGCAGATGGGAGAAAAAAATGATTCGAGAGCAGGAAATAGCATATTTAAGAACAATAGAGGAAGTAATTGCAAAAGGACCTTATTCCGCAGACTGGGCTTCTTTATATGAGATGCAGGTACCGGAATGGTTTCCCAAGGCAAAATTTGGTATTTTTATTCACTGGGGGCTCTACAGTGTTCCGGCACATCAGAATGAATGGTATCCTCGAAATATGTATATAAAGGAAAAGGAAGAGTGGGAGTATCACAGAAAGACATTCGGCAGGCATATTGAATTTGGTTATAAAGATTTCATTCCTATGTTTACGGCAGAGAAATTTGATGCGGAGGAATGGGCGGTAATGTTTAAGGAGGCAGGAGCGGAATATGTGTTTCCAGTTGCAGAACATCATGATGGGTTTCAGATGTACAAAAGTGAATTGTCTTCCTATAATGCTTTTCAGATGGGACCTAAAAAAGATATCCTTGGAGAATTAAAACAGGCAATAGAGAAGCAGAATATGACTTTTTGTACCTCATCACATCGTGCGGAACACTGGTTCTTTATGGGACATGGAAAAGAATTTGAAAGTGATATCAAGGAACCCTTGAAAAAAGGAGACTTTTACTGGCCTGCGATGCCGGAACCGGACAATCAGGATTTATTCAGCGAACCGTATCCGACACAGGAATATTTAGAGGACTGGCTGCTGCGAATTTGTGAGATTATAGATACCTATCATCCGGCACTTCTTTATTTTGACTGGTGGGTGCAGCATGACGCTTTCAAAGAGGTTTTTAAGAAAATGGCAGCGTATTACTATAATCGTGGAGCAGAATGGGGAAAGAAAGTTGCTATCTGCTACAAACATGATTCCATGATGTTCGGCAGCGGTATCGTTGAGGTGGAAAGAGGAAAGTTCAAAGAGGCAAAACCGTATCTGTGGCAGTCCGACACAGCAATTGCAAAAAATTCATGGTGTTATACGGATACGCTGGAGTATAAGACCAGCCGCCAGATTATCTGTGACTTTATTGATGTCATCTGCAAAAACGGAAACCTGCTTCTGAATGTGGGGCCAAAAGGCGATGGTTCCATACCGGAAGAAGATCAGAAGATTCTTCGTGAGATCGGGCAGTGGATGAAGCGGAATCAGGAAGCTATCTATGGCAGCAGACCCTGGAGGAAAGCGCAGGAAGGTCCTACGCAGGAAGCGGAAGGACAGTTCACAGATAATGAAGAAACGGCATACACAAGCGAAGATATCCACTTTACGTGTAATCACGACAGTATTTATGCATTTGTCATGAATTATCCGCAAAACGGAAGGGTGACGATCCGTTCCCTTGCAAAAGCGAAAGACCAGAATGTTCCAGAATTTCATGGAATTATTAAAAATGTCTGTATACTTGGATTTGGAGAAGCTGTACAGTATCACACAGATGAGGATGGACTGCACTTGAAGACAGAAACGGTGCAGGAGACTATGCCGGTCGTGATTAAAATACAGATGAAATAAAGAAAGCAGGAAATGAAATGAAGTTTGACAGAAGCCATACACTAAAAGAAATCATGGAATATCCGGGGATAAAGAAATATCTGGATGTATTTTTTGAAGAATATCTGCTGAGCCTGTTTCCAGAAGACACTTGGAATCTTCCATTGAAGGAGGCAGAAAAAATCATCGGGATGACACCCTGGGAAGAAGCATTCTATGTTGTAACAGGGCAGTTGCTTGACGCGGCCAATGAAGCTCTGGATATCATGGTAAATAAAACAAGAACCTGCATTCCGCTCTGGTACCCGGAGGGCAGGGAATGGGAATTTCCTGCTCGAAGTGTAAAGGGAAAAGAAGGTGTGTTCCTGATAGCACCAGTGCATGAAAATATGCGTAT